>DASVAI010000419.1:0-13853 GCA_036376445.1 Acidobacteriaceae bacterium | reverse complement strand
CACCAGCACGTCGCCTCGAAGCGCGCGTTCGCCAAAGAGCTTCTTCATCGCGGCAGACTCGAGTGCGTCCCCGAGCGGCGTTGAGGTGGCATGCGCATTCACATAGCCGATCTGGTCCGGCGAAATGCCTGCGGACTTGATCGCGTTGTTCATTGCGCGGAAGCAGCCCTCGCCCTCGGCCGCCATGCCGGTCATGTGGTACGCGTCGGAGCTCATCCCGTAGCCGACAATCTCGGCCAGGATCTTCGCGCCGCGCGCTTTCGCGTGCTCCAGCTCTTCGAGGATCAGGATGCCCGCGCCTTCTCCCACCACAAATCCGTCACGATCCTTGTCGAAGGGTCGGCAGGCGTGCGTCGGGTCGTCGTTGCGCGTGGAGAGCGCCTTCATCGCCGCGAAGCCTCCGATGCCCATCGGCGTGATGGCGGCTTCCGATCCTCCCGCGATCATCACATCGGCGTCGCCCCGCTCGACCAGTCGGTAGGCGTCCCCAATAGAGTGCGCGCTGGTGGTGCAGGCCGTCGCAGTGGCCTGGTTCGGTCCCTTGGCGCCATAGCGGATGCTCACCTGCCCGGCAGCCAGATTCACAATCGCGGCGGGAATAAAGAACGGCGAGATCTTGCGGGGGCCGCCGTTCAGCATATTGCTGTGCTCGCGCTCGATGATGTCGAATCCGCCGATGCCGGAGCCGATGTGCACCCCGATGCGCTCGGCGTTTTCCGGCGTCACCTTCAGGCCACTGTGCTGCATCGCCTCCTCGGCGGCAGCAAGCGCGAAATGGATGAAGCGCCCCATCTTGCGCGCTTCTTTCTTCTCAATGAACTGCAGCGGGTCGAAGTTCTTTACCTCGGCTGCAAAGGTGACGGGAAAAGCGGTGGCATCGAACCCGGTGATCGGCGCCATGCCGCTCTTGCCGGCCAGCAGGTTCTGCCACAGCTCCTGCGCAGTATTGCCCGGGCCGGCAATCAGGCCGAACCCTGTTACGACTACGCGTCGATCGCAACGCAAGACTACTTGCCGCCTTTCGCGTGCTTCTCGATGTATTCGGTCGCGTCCTTGACAGTCTTGATCTTCTCGGCGTCTTCGTCGGGAATCTCCATGTCGAAAGCTTCTTCGAACTGCATCACCAGCTCGACCACGTCGAGCGAATCCGCTCCCAAATCTTCCTGGAAGGAGGCGCTGGGCGTCACTTCGGCCTCATCCACCTGGAGCTGCTCCACAATGATCTGCTTTACCTTCTCGTCGACTGCTGCCATGCCTATCTCCTCGACCAAATCAAATGAACTGAATCCCTTTTGAGACTATCAGGTACGCAAGGTGTGGACGCACCACGAGCGTCCCGGCACCCTGGTAAATGGATGCTGGTCCCGAACCTCCAAGTCTACTGAGGGGGTCTTGGGGGTGTAAAGGCAGGCGCCCCGGTGGAATCGCACCCACGACAGCGCCGCGCGGTCGTAGATTGCCGGAGAATGGTGCTGCGATGAACATGGTCGATCTTTTCGCAGTTCTCGCGAGTCTTGTGATCGGGGTGCTCGCGGGCTATCTGTTTGCGGTGTCGCGCCGTGCCGCGGCGGCACGGGAAGCGGCAGAATTGCAAGCGCAGCTCGCGGCGCTGAACGCCACCCTGACAGCGGAACGTGCTGCCCATGAGGAAAAACTGGCGCTGCTGGATGACGCGCGCGACCAGATGACGCATCAGTTCCGGGCGCTGGCCAACGACATCCTGGAGGAAAAGTCTCGCCGCTTTACGGAGCAGAACCAGACCAACCTGGGCCAGCTGCTCGATCCGCTAAAGACTCGGCTGCAGGAGTTCCAATCCAAGGTAGACCAGGCTTACGTGCAGGAGAGCAAAGATCGCAGCGCGCTGGCCCAGCAGGTCACATCCCTGCTTGCAATGAATCAGCGACTAGCGGATGAAGCTCGCGATCTGACACAGGCACTGAAGGGATCTGCCAAAGCGCAGGGCGACTGGGGCGAGGTGATTCTGGAGCGCATCCTCGAAGCGGCCGGCCTGCGCCGCGACCACGAGTACACCATGCAGGAGACAATCGCGCGCGAAGACGCAACGCGCGCCCGTCCCGATGTAATCCTGCACCTGCCCGGCGATCGCAAGCTGGTCATTGATGCGAAGGTCTCGCTGGTCGATTACGGGACGTATTGCGCGAGCACCGACGAAGCGCTGCGCAAGCATGCCGCCGCGCGCCACTGCGCATCGATCCGCGAGCACATCCGCGGCCTGGCTGGGCGCAATTATCAGCGCCTGCCCGGGCTGGAGACACTGGACTTCGTCATCCTTTTCGTGCCCATCGAGCCGGCCTTTCTGCTGGCGCTGGAGACAGACAGCAATCTATGGGTGGACGCATGGGAGAAGAACATCCTGCTAGTCTCGCCCAGCACGCTGCTCTTCGTCGTGCGCACTGTGGCGCACCTGTGGAAGCAGGAAGAGCAGGTACGAAACGTGCAGCAGATCGCCGAACGGGGCGCGGAGCTCTATGACAAGTTCGTCGGTTTCGTTGATGAGCTGAGCAAACTCGGAGCGCGCATTGAGCAGACGCGCACCGCGTATGACGCAGCGCTGGATAAACTCACGCGCGGGCGCGGCAACCTGGTCCGCCAGGTGGAGATGCTGCGCGCGCTCGGTATCCAGCCGACCAAGCGCCTGCCGCGCCATTTAGCGCAACGCGCGGAGGAGCTGGGCATCTTCGAGGACTTGAGCGCTCAGGAAAGTGGAAGCGCTCAGGAGCGTGGAGAGGAATCGAAGCGCGAAACATCATAGACGTGAATCATCGTAAAGCGTTCACTGCCCGGCAGATGAGACATCCCCCAAACGGGTAGCTTGCAAAGAGCCGCGCCGCTCGGTAGCATCCGACTCAGAAACCGGCCTGCAAAGCAGGTGCGGAGCTAACGCTGGTAGAACCTATATTCATTGAACAGGGACTCGACTCGAATAATTGGCTCGGTGTGCAGTGTCCGCCAGTCCGGAATGCCTAAAGAGCTGCGGAGAGTCCCACCGTCTTAGGACGGGTTCACCAGCGCGCACCGCACGGCCCCGTGGGTCGGTTTTGTTCTTTCTCTTCCCGCTGAATTGCATGTACCGTGCTGCGAGGTTCTGACTCCGCATGTATCCTCGCTTCCTTCAATTCGGCGCTCTCGTCATCTCGACCTATGGAGTGCTCGCGGTGGTTGCCGCCTTCTGCGGCATTGGCTTGTGGAGCAGTCTTGCGCGTCGCACCGGCCTGGACACGCAGAAGATCAAGAACGCGGGATTGCTGGCGGTGGTCTGTATTGTGCTGGGCGCGCGTATTGCCGTGGCCATCGCAAACTGGCGCGGATTCCTGGAAGCGCCGGTTCTCATTCTGATGGCCGGCACACTGGCTTCCGGCAGTGCGGCAGTCTATGGAGTGCTGCTGGCCGTGATAGCGACATGCATTTATCTGCTGCGCTCGCGCGTGCCGCTCCTTCCCGCGATTGATGCCGCCGCGCCTGCGGTGGTGCTGGCGCTGGGAGTTCTCGATGTCGCCAACTTTGCCTCCGGCTCGCACTACGGCGCGCCCACCGCAATGCCCTGGGGCATGACATACACAAGCCGCTTTGCCGCGCGTACCACAGGCGTACCGCTGGGCGTCGCGCTGCATCCCGTGCAGCTTTACGCCGCGATCGGCCACTTCGCGCTGGCAGCGGTTCTGGTGGTGCTGTTGCGGCACGCAGGCCGTCCGGCGGAGGTTCTCGGCGCCGCTCTTTTTGCCGATGGCGTGCTGCGCTTTGTGCTCGCGCCGCTCTCGGGCAATTATGCGGATGCGTCCGTGTTCCTCCACATCGCCACGCCCGTGCAGGCTGCTGCCATGGTTATGGTGCTGCTTGGCGGACTGTGCTGGCTGCAAGTCTCGATGAAGGCTGCCAACCATGCATGAGGATGTGCGCACGCTTATCGTCCCAGCGGAGGCTGCGGGCCGGAGGCTCGATCAGTACCTGGTGGACGCGCTCGGCGTCAGCCGCGCGCGCGTGCAGTGGCTGCTTGCAGAGGGACATGTGTTGCTCGAGGGCAAGCCGCCGAAAGCCTCTCATAAGCTGCGCGGCGGCGAGCAGATCGCCGTCACTGAAGAAGCCGAGCCGCGTCCGCTTCGAGCGGTTGCCGAAGCCATCTCGCTCGACATTGTCTACGAGGACGACGACATCGCGATCATCCACAAGCCGGCCGGCATGATGGTCCACGCGGGCGCGGGCTCGACCGAAGACGCACGCAATCGCGGCACGCTGGTCAATGCGTTGCTCCATCATTTCGAGGAGCTCTCCTCCCACGGCGGAAAACTGCGCCCCGGCATCGTTCACCGGCTGGATAAGCAGACCAGCGGTCTGCTACTGGTCGCAAAGCACGACAAGGCGCACGCAAAACTGGCCGATATGTTCTCGCGCCGGCAGGTGCAAAAGACCTACATCGCCCTAGTGCACGGAGCCGTGGCCGCGGATAGCGGCACCATCAATGCTGCCATTGCGCGTGACTCGGTCCGCCGTACGCGCATGACGACCCGGCGCGATGACGGCCGCGCGGCCATCAGCCATTACAAGGTCTTGCGCCGCATCGAATCGCGCTTCGGCCGATTCACGTTGGTCTCCGTTCGCATCGAGACCGGCCGCACGCACCAGATCCGCGTCCATATGGCGTCACTGGGGCATCCGGTTGTCGGCGACACGCTCTACGGCGCGCCCGCGCAGATCCGGCTCGCGCCTCCGACGGGCCGCGCCCACACGCCGCGCCGCAGCCGGGCAGCGGCCGAACCGGAATCACCGCTGCATCTCGATCGCAACTTCCTGCACGCAGCGGAGCTTGCGCTGGCACATCCGATCAGCGGACGCCCGCTTGCGTTCCAGGCGGCGCTTCCCGAGGAACTTCAGACGTTTCTCAGACAGTTGGAGCACCCGGCGGAAGACCATGGCATGGCCTTTTCGTAATGGGACAGCACCCGAAGTTGTGTTGGCCGCGGTCGATCTCTCCAGGAGAATGCTCATAGTTACCGGCTGCTGCCCGAGCGGGCTGGGCAGGGAGCGAATACAATGAACCCAGCCTCCATGATGTTTCGTTCTCCCTCAGCCTATGGCCGTTCCGTCCTCCCTCGCATCGGCCTTTGCTGGGCCTGCGCCTTATTGCCGGCCTGCCTTACGCTCAGCGCTCAGAGCACGGCCGCGTCCGCGCCCGGATCGCAGAATCAAAGCGCACCCGCGTCGCTGCCCGATGCTCCCGGCGCGCCAAGGCGTGCGCCCGCGCCCACCACGCCTCCAGCGCAACCGACAAAGCCCCCGCAGCAGCCCGCAGCCCTGCCGCCGGCATCGTCCGCTTCCAAAGCCGCCCCTACGGAACAGGAGCCGGAACAGGCCACACCGGATGAAGAGGAAGGCGGCTACACGCTGAAGACAAACGTGAACGAGGTGAACCTGACTTTTACGGTCACCGACCGCCACGGGCACTTCATCAACAACCTGCGCCAGCAGGATTTCGCGCTGCTCGACGACCAGCGCGCGCCTGCGCAGGTTTACAGCTTCACGCAGCAGACCGATCAGCCGCTGCGGGTCGGCCTGCTCGTCGATGCCAGCACCTCGATCCGGGCGCGCTTCCGCTTTGAGCAACAGGCAGCGACGGAGTTTCTGCTTAGCATCCTGCGCCCCCGCACGGACCGCGCCTTCATCATGGGCTTCGACGTCAGCTCGTATGTAACGCAGGGCTTTACCAACAATCCCGACCTGCTGGAGACCGGCCTGAACCGGCTGAAGCCCGGAGGCGGCACAGCGCTCTATGACGCCGTCTACCACGCCTGCCGCGATCAGATGCTGCATGGGGTGCCCGCGAATGCTGAGGTGCGGAAGGCTCTGATCATCGTTTCCGACGGCGATGATAACCAGAGCCGCGCCTACCTGGACGACGCGATCAAGATGTGCCAGCGCGCCGAGACCACTATCTTCACCATCAGCACCAACACCAGTCCCACGCGCGAGCGCGGCGACGATGTGCTGAAAAAACTGGCTCAGTCCACGGGCGGTTCCGCGTTCTATCCGCAGCGGTTGGAAGATATCTCGAACGAGTTCCGCAAAGTGGAAGAGGAGCTGCGCTCGCAGTACTCGCTCGCCTACAAGCCGGCGGACTTCCGTCCCGATGGCTCGTTCCGCACCATCTATCTCACCTCTTTGCGTGGCGGGTACTCGGTGCACGCGCGTACCGGATACTTCGCGCCGAAGTAAATCCTCACTGCTGATTCGGCAACGGCGGCGCTGCGAAGCCGCTGTCGTGGATCGCTTCCATGAAGATGCCGCAGCGCTCAAAGTAGACGGTGCTGGGGTCCTTTACCACGACCGTATCGAAGGGCAGCGTGCCCGGGGAGCCCAGCGTGATCACCCCCACCTTGGAGCCGTGGTCCAGATCCAGGTCATGCGGCGTCGCACCGGCCTGCGCATAATGTGCGGAGAAATCAGCCGGATCGACCATGCTGAGACGCGGCGAAGGGTCAGTTGCCGATGCCGTGCCCCAGACGATGCTGCGGCTGCTCATCAGAACGCGGCTGCCGCGCGAAAACTTGCTGAAGAACGCCGGATTGGTCGTGCAGCCGGATGTCTCCCGCGGCTTTTTCGGGTGCATCTTCGTGATCTTCCAGTAGCCATCTACACCCACAGGCAGCGATTGCGCGTCCGCCGTCAAGCTCAGGACGAACACAGCAGCGATTATCAGCAGAAGTCGATTCCTCATCCCAGCATCTCCAGCAGCTCCGCTTCGCCGATTACAGGCACCTTCAGGTCGTGGGCCTTGTCGAGCTTCGAACCCGCCTCTTCTCCGGCGACAACGTAGCTGGTCTTCTTGCTCACGGAGCCGGAAACGCGTCCCCCCGATGCTTCGATGCGCTCTTTGGCGTCTTCGCGCGTCAATCCGGGCAGTGTTCCGGTCAGCACGAATGTAAGCCCCTCCAGCTTTGCGGAGCGTCTGCGCTTTTCTGCCGCGAATGTAAGGCCCGCCTCGCGCAGCCGCTCGATGAGTGTTCGATTCCGCTCTTCGGCAAAGAACTCGTGCACAGCCGCGGCGACACGCGGCCCTACCTCCTGCACACGCTCCAGCTCTTCCGGCGCCGCCGCCATCAGCGCGTCTATCGAGCCGAAGGCATCGGCCAGCAACTGCGCCGTGCGCTCGCCCACGAAGCGTATCCCCAGTCCGAAGAGCACGCGGTCGAGTGGTGCCTTCTTGGTGCGCTCGATCTCGGCAATCAGCGAGTCGGCCGTCTTCTGTCCGATGCGCTCCAGCGTCAGCAGCTTCTCGCTGGTTAGCGCGTAGAGGTCGGCAATGGAACGTACCAGTCCCCGCTCCATCGACTGCACCACCACCGCCTCGCCCATGCCGTCGATGTTCATCACGCCGCGCGAGGCAAAGTGCAGCAGGCTTTCGCGCAGCCGTGCCGGGCAGTCCACGTTGACGCAGCGGTAGTCGGCTTCGCCTTCCGTCCGCACAATCTCGCTGCCACACACGGGGCAATGCGCGGGGAAGTGGAACTTCCTATGCCCGCGCGGATGGTCCTTGTCTTCCACCACTTCGACGATCTTTGGAATTACATCGCCGCCGCGCTCCACGCGCACAAAGTCGCCGATCTTCACGCCGAGCCGCTCTATCTCATCAGCGTTATGCAGCGTGGCGCGGGTCACCGTGATGCCGCCTATCTGCACTGCGCTCAACACCGCGACCGGCGTCAGTTTGCCGGTGCGGCCCACCTGGACCGTAATGTCTTCGAGTCGGGTCACTCCGCCGCGCGCCGTGAACTTGTAAGCCACGGCCCAGCGCGGCGCCTTGCCAGTGAAACCCAGCCGCTTCTGCACCGCAGTCGAGTTCACCTTGATCACGACTCCATCGATCTCGTAGCCGAGCGATGCGCGCTGCTCTTCGGCTTTCGCGACGAAGGCCTGGAGCTGATCGAGTGTCTTCAGCGCCTCGCGATGCGGGTTCACGCGGAAGCCTGCGGCGGTCAGCGCGTCCAACGTCTCCACCTGTGTCGCAAAGGCGCTCTCGCCCTCGGAACCTGGCACGAGCTGTAATGCGAAATAGCCGTAGAAATCCAGCCGCCGCTGCGCCACGATGTTCGGCTCGATGGTGCGAATGGTGCCCGCCGCCGCATTGCGCGGATTCGCCGCGGGCGACTGCCCGAGCGCCTCGCGTTCCTGATTCATCTTCAGGAAGGCAGCCATCGGCATCACCACTTCACCGCGCACTTCAAATGGAACCGGCAGCCCGCTCTTCTTCAGCTTCTCCGCGGAGATGGAGAGCGGTACCGAGCGGATGGTGCGAACATTGCCGGTGACGTCTTCGCCGATCGTCCCGTCACCCCGCGTGATGGCGCGCGCCAGCACTGCGCCGCCGTGAGGGCCAGGTGTGTAATGCAGCGCCAGCGAGAGCCCGTCCAGCTTCAGCTCCGTGGCGTAGGCAATCTCTGCATCGCCCGCAAGCGAGCGCACGCGGCGATCCCAGTCCGCTAGCTCCTCGGGAGTGTTCACATTGTCCAGTGAGAGCATGGGCCGGGAATGGGCGACCTTCGTGAAGCCCTCTTTCGCTTTACCGCCCACGCGCTGGGTGGGCGAGTCCGGCGTGATCCACTCCGGGTGCTTCGCCTCGATCTCCTTGAGCTCGCGCATCAGGATGTCGAATTCGGCGTCTTCAATCTCCGGCGCATCGAGCACGTAATAGAGGTGCTCGTGGTGCCGAATCGTCTCACGCAGTGCCTCGGTTTTTGCTTCGCTCGCTCGTTCTGCCATCGTCCGGATTATAGAGATGCATGTCGCAAGGCTGTATGCTTCCCTCGAACCCCAACATGGAACCAGTCACCCACTTCCTCACTGGAGCATGCCTGGGCCGCTCCGGCTTCAATCGCAAAACCGCCTACGCCACGCTGGCCATGACGCTTGCGGCGGAAACGCCTGATCTCGACATGCTGTGGGGACTTCGCGGCCCGCTCGTCGGGTTCCAGCACCATCGCGGCTTCACGCACACGCTGCTCGGCGCGCCGGTTGTGGCACTGGTGGTCACGCTATTCTGCTGGGGCTTTCACCATGCGCGGCGCAAGAAGCCGCCCATCCCGCCGCGATGGATTCTCCTCTGGTGTTTCGCGCTCATCGCGGCGCTCAGCCATATCTTTCTCGACTTCACCAACAACTACGGTGTGCGGCCCTTCACGCCCTGGAACCCGCACTGGTATGCATGGAACATCGTCTTTATTTTTGAGCCACTGATGTTCGTTCTCCTGCTGACCGGCCTCCTTGCTCCCGCTATGCTGGGCCTGGTCGATCGCGAAATCTCAAAGCGCCGCAATCCATTCCGCGGACGCGGGTGGGCCATCTTCGCCCTGATCGGCATCGCCGCTCTCTATACATTCCGCAGTGCCGAACATAGCCGCGCCGTCCGTCTGCTCAACCAGACATCCTTCGACCGGCCGGTGCTGCGCGTGGCGGCCGAGCCATATCCTATTAATCCATTCCGCTGGCAAGGCATCGTCGAAACGGACAATGCATACCACTTCGCCGATGTGCGCACCAAAAGCGACACCGTCACTATCGATGAACGAGTGGGCGTGATTTACAAGCCGCCCGTTACACCGGCGGTAGCCGCTGCCAAGCGCTCCTGGCTGGGCCGTGTTTATTTGGACTGGTCGAAATTCCCGCTGGTGGAAGACATTGGCCCGGCCAGCCCGCCCGACATGGCCCCGAACAACGCGCTGCGACTGGAGCAGGTGGACTTCCATGACATGCGCTTCGGTTACACCGACTGGTTCGGCACCCATCAGAACCGCAAGCCGCTCTCCGGGTCGGTTTACGTGGCGCCGGACGGCCAGATCGAGGCCACCTACATGGATGGCCATCCGCAGGACTGAAGGCCCTCGATTCCGTCACGTCCGGGCAGCCGTTCGCGATAGAATCAAACACCGAGGTTCGTCAATGTCTGCCTTCGTGCTGATTCTTGTTGCCCTGGCAAGCCGTCTCGCCGCTCTCTCCGGCTGGTTCAACTTCACCGCCGTCGGTGGTTCGCTGCTCTATTTCGGCGCGCGCCGCCCCATTCGCCAGGCAGTGTGGGCGCTTCTGCCGTTTATGGCAATGGATGTTTACCTCACCACGCGCGTCTACGGCATGGCTTTCCATGCGCAGGACTACCTCATTACGTGGCTGTGGTACGCGGCCGCGCTGGTGCTCGGCTCATTGCTGCTGAAACAGCGCACCAATCCCACCCGCGTCGTCACCGGCTCGCTGCTGGCTTCCACATCGTTCTTCGTCGTCAGCAACTATGCGGTGTGGGCCGGCTCTCAAATGTACCCGCACACACTGGGTGGACTCGGCGCCTGCTTCGTTGCTGGCCTGCCGTTCTATCGCAACGATCTCGTCTCCACCCTGCTGGTCACCGGCGTGGCCTTCAGCGCGGAGGCGCTGGTCCGCCGCTCGCGCCAGGCGCACGCCACCCGCGGACACATCGCCGCCTGATCCCGCATCGCTGCAAAATAAGGCGCGACCCCATGTGGCCGCGCCTTTTGCTTTACTGATGCCAGCTCTCAGAAGGCGGCCTTCGCAGCTTCCTGAAGCTCTTCCTGGCTGACTTGCTTAATCGTCTGGCCTGCAGACCAGGAATGTCCGAACGGGTCGGTGAACTGCCCGTAGCGGTCGCCCCAAAACTGGTCCGCCAGAGGCATCGTCACCTTGGCGCCCGCCGCCACGGCTTTCTCCCAAAGCGAGTTCACATCATCCGTGTGCAGGTGCAGAGTTATTGGCGAGCCGCCAAAGGCCTCAGGCGTGCGGCTGCGGCCCATGTGCTCGGGAAAATCGTCAGACAGCATCAGGTCCATGCCCATCACCTTCAGATGTGCATGCATCAGGCGCTTGCCGTCAGGGGCTGCGTGGCGCGTGATCTCCTCCGCGCCGAAGGCCTTTTTGTAGAAGTCGATCGCCGCGGCCGCATTGCTCACGGTCAGGTACGGTGTGATGGATTGGCTCATAAAATATCTCCTCGAGATTGGCTTGTCTGGATCGTGCGGGAAAATCGCAGGCGCCAGCATACTCGTCCGCAATGAGAGCCACAACCATCCCGGGCTGAGCCGCCCGTAGCCTGATTTATCCTGACGTTAAGCCATGCCCGACGTTTCGATTCCTGAACTTGGCGGCTATGATGACGCCGCCCTCGACCGAGCCTTTGCCTCCCTGACCGCCGACGTGGAGCACTCCGCCGCGTCGATCGATGGAGGCGAGGCCGTGGAGCAGTTCCGTCTGGAGTGGCTGGGCCGCAAGCATGGCCGCCTCAAGACCGTCAGCGATGCCTGGCTGAAGACCGCTCCCGCAGAGGCCCGCCGCGGGCTGGGCCAGCGCTTCAACACGCTGAAGGAGCGTATCGAAACCCTCCTCACCGAGGCCGCCGTCGGCAAGCGCCGTGTCCCGACCGGCGAAGCCATCGACATCACGCTTCCGGGCACGCGCCCGCAAATGGGCGCGGAACACCCTATCCTGCGCGTCTGGCACGAAGCCGTGCGTATCTTCGCCGCCATGGGCTATTCGGTTGGCACCGGCCCGGAGGTGGAAACCGACTATTACAACTTCGAATCGCTGAACTTCCCGCCCAACCACCCGGCGCGCGACACGCAGGATACACTCGTCGTCGCCCACCAGCAACGCAAGCCGCTGCGCGATCGTCTGCTCATGCGCACCCACACCTCGCCGGTGCAGATCCGCACCATGGAACAGCAGCCGCCGCCCATCCGGCTCGTCATCCCCGGCAAAGTGCACCGCAACGACGCTGCTGATGCGACGCACTCGCCCATCTTCCATCAGGTCGAAGGTCTTTGCGTCGACGAGGGCATCACCTTCGCCGATCTGAAGGGTACGCTCGACCACGCGATGAAGGCCTTCTTTGGCTCCAGTGTCAAGACGCGCTTCTTTCCGTCGTTCTTCCCATTCACCGAGCCAAGTGCGGACGTGCAGATCTCTTGCATCTTCTGCGGCGGCAAGGGCTGCCGCAAATGCAAGCATTCCGGCTGGATCGAACTGCTCGGCTGCGGCATGGTGGACCCGGCAATCTTCGGATTCGTGCGCGAAAGGCAGCCCGCCTACGACCCGGAAAAGATCTCCGGCTTCGCCTTCGGCATGGGCCTGGACCGCATCGCGATGATGAAGTATGGCATCAGCGACATCAGCCTGCTGTACTCGGGAGATGTGCGGTTCCTGGAGCAGTTCGCGTGAATATTCTCAGCGCATGGCTCCGCTCCTATCTCCCATCTCTCGATGCATCGGACCGTCAACTCGCTGACGATCTGACGCTGCGCGGTATCGCCGTAGAGGGTGTCTTCGAGGTTGCACCGTCGGTTGGCGGGTCGTTGTACGAAACAGATATAACGACAAACCGCGTCGATGCGATGAACCACTATGGCGTCGCGCGCGAGGCAGCGGCGATCTATGGCCTCAGGCTCGCACCGCTTGATGCGACATTGCCTGCGGCCAAATCTGCTACTGGCCATCCTGTCCGCATCGAAGCCCCGGAAGCCTGCGGCCGCTTCACCGCTCGCATTCTTCGCAATGTGACGATCGGCCCATCTGCCGGCATTGTTGCGGAGCGCTTCGCCGCTCTCGATCAGAAGCTCATCCTCAATGCGGTCGATGCCAGCAACTACGTCCTGTTCGGCATGGGCCATCCGACGCACGCCTTCGACCTCGACAAGATCGAAGGCGCTATCATCGTGCGCCGCGCGCACGCCGGAGAGAAGCTGAAGACCCTCGACGGCGTAGATCGCGTGCTCGATGCCGAGGATGTTGTCGTTGCCGACGAGAAGAAGGCACTCGGCCTTGCCGGTGTCATGGGCGGCTGGGACACCATGATCACGCCCGAGACAAAGAACATTCTGGTTGAAGCAGCGTGGTTCGATCCGGCGGTTGTCCGCCGCATGAGCCGCCGCCACGGCATTCACTCCGATGCGTCGCATCGCTTCGAGCGCGGCGCGGACTTCAACGCGCCCCCGGTCGCCTCGGCGCTGGTCTCACAGTTGATCCTTGAGAACGCTGGTCATATCGAGGGCGATTTCGTCGATGTCATCATTCCCGCCGTTGAGCAGCGCATCGCGAATCGACCTCCGATTGCTTTCTCGGTAACGCGCTGCGCGCAGCTCCTCGGCCGCACTGACGAAGGCCCCGGCATCACGGACGAAGTTGCCGCCACCACATTACGCGCGCTCGGCTGCACGCTCTCCTCGACCGGCGAAGGCCGCTACGTCGTCACGCTCCCAAGCTGGCGCCTTGACCTGGAGCGCGAGATCGACCTCATCGAAGAAGTCGCGCGCGTCTATGGCTATAACCGCTTCGCGAACACAATGCCTGCATTCTCCGGCGCTGTCATCGAGCTTCCTCACGCGCCGAAGCACTCTGCGGTACGCCGGCTGTTGCTTGCCGCTGGTTATCACGAGGCCATCTCTTCGACCTTCTGTTCTGCCACCGAGGCAGATACCTTTGCAGCGCAGCCCGGCGTTTCGGTCGCCATGGACAACCCGCTCAGCGAAGAGGCCGGCATGCTGCGGCCATCGCTCGTGCCCGGGATGCTCGCCATGCTGGCTCACAACCTGAACCGCGATGTGGACGACATCCGGTTGTTTGAGATTGGCACAGTATTTACCGGGTCGGGGACCGGCATGATAGATCGTGTTGATGAGGCGCAGTGGCTTGCCTTCGGCCTTACGGGCCAGCTTCGCGATGGCCTGCACTCCGCGCGCGCGGCCGACTTCTTCGACCTCAAGGGCCTGGTCGAGAGCATCGTCGCACGCTTCGCGATCCGCTCGGCCTACTATGACGCTTTCCCAGCGGAAAGCGGGCTCATGCCG
>DASVAI010000416.1:0-2826 GCA_036376445.1 Acidobacteriaceae bacterium | reverse complement strand
ACGCCGCGGCCATCGGGGCCGGTCTGGAGGAGGTCGTCGATGTTGAGCGCGGGCTCGCCAAAGAATTTGTCGCCGCCCTGCTGCTCGAGCGCGATGAGATTGCGCTGGATGGCGCCGATGCTTGCCGGCGAGATGTTGCCGTACTGCGTTTTGTACTGCGCGGCGTTATCGCCGGCGTGCTGCAGCATGGCGCGGAGATCTTTGAGATCGAGCAGGAGCAGGCCTTCGTCATCGGCGATGTTGAAGACCAGGGTGAGAACGCCGGCCTGGGTGTCGTTGAGATTTAGGATGCGCGAGAGCAGGAGCGGCCCCATCTCCGAGACGGTGGCGCGGACGGGATGGCCATGCTCGCCGAAGACGTCCCAGAAGGTCACAGGGCAGCCGGCGAAGGCAGGCGCGGCGAGGCCCATGGTCTGAAGGCGCTGCTGGAGTTTCGGGGTGTTCTGTCCCGGCTGACTGATGCCGGAGAGGTCGCCTTTGACGTCGGCTGCGAAGACAGGTACGCCGACGCGGCTGAGCGCTTCCGCGATTACCTGAAGGGTGACGGTCTTGCCGGTGCCGGTGGCGCCCGCGACCAGGCCGTGGCGGTTGGTGAGCGAAGGCAGCAGGAGCAGGTCGGCTTTGTTGTCGGTCTCTTTTGCGATCAGCATCGGCTGGGGCATGGTTCGGATTTCTCCCGGGTTCTTTTCCGAAGATGAAGGTACACCGGTCATGCGGACCAGCGCACGTGCCACTACATTCCCAGCAGCTAAGCGTCTAAGCTGACGAGATGCAGGTGCGCGTTCTCTTCTTCGGTGTGCTGAAGGACCTTCTCGAGTCGGGCGGCGAAGCCGTGGAATTGCCCGAGGGTGCGACCATTGGGGACCTGACCGAGAAGTTACGGAACGGTGCAGAGCATCCGGTATGGGGCGCGCTGGCGGTGGCGGTGAATCGGGAGTACGCAACGCGGTCGGCGGCGTTGCGCGATGGAGATGAGGTGGCGCTGCTGCCGCCGGTCTCGGGTGGGGCCGACGATGCGGATCCCGTGGTTGAACTCATGCGTGAGGTGATCGATCGTGATGCGCTGGTGGCGAAGCTGAAGCAGCCGGCGGATGGCGCCGCGGTGGTCTTTGACGGCATTGTGCGCGACAACACGCGCGGGCGGAAGACGCTGTATCTGGACTACGAAGCGTATGAGGAGATGGCGCTGGACCAGATGCGGAAGCTGGCGCGCGAGGCGGCGGAGCGGTTTGCGATTGACCGTGTGGGCGTGGTGCATCGGCTAGGACGGCTGGAGATCGGCGAGAGCAGCATCGTGATCGTTGTGACGTCGGCGCATCGCGCAGCGGCGTTTGATGCGTGCCGCTGGCTGATCGACACGCTGAAGCGCACGGTGCCGATCTGGAAGAAGGAGCACTTTGCGGACGGCGCGGTGTGGACGGATGGCGAGCCGTTTCCGGCGGAGTTGCAGGCGGGCCGGACAACATGAGGTGTCCGGCGGCGGTGCTGCTCGGAGCTTTGCTGTGCACACTTGCGGCAGCGGGACAACAGCAGCAGCAGTCGGGAACGACCTTCCATATGGAAGTGCCGCTGGTAAACGTATTTGCCAGCGTTACAGATAAGGCCGGAGCGCCGATCGGCGGGCTGACGAAGGATGACTTCCAGCTTTATGAAGACGGGAAGCTGCAGAAGATTGCCGTCTTTGAGCGGGATACTTCGGCGCCGCTGGCGATTGTGCTGGCGGTGGATCTGAGCGGGAGCACGTACAAGGACTTTGCGGAAGAGCAACGCGCGGCGCAGCGGTTTGCGAAGGAGGTGCTTCGCGTGCAGGACCGCGCGGACGTAATGGCGTTCTCCGATGACACGCGCGATGTGACGGGCTTTACGGGGAACGCGAAGCGCATCGCGAGCGGGCTGGGCGAGCTGCGGCCGGGCTCGGGCGGCACGGCGTTCTACAGCACGATCTCGCAGGCTTCGCAGATGCTGCGCCCGGAGCATGGAAGGCGCGTGCTGGTGGTGATCTCCGACGGCGACAACACGGTGAACGGCGTGAGCTACCAGGACGCGCTGGATGAAGCGGTGCGCGACGAGGTGATGATCTACAGCATTATCGATGTGCCGGTGGAGGCGAGCGCGGGCCGCTCGCTGGCTGGGGAGCACGCGATGATCACGCTGGCGGAAGAGACCGGCGGCCGCGCGTACTACGCGCGGCAGGCGTCGATCGATCAGATCTTCCGGCGCATTGCGGACGATCTGCGCACACAGTATCTGCTGGGCTATTACCCGCAGAAGCGCGGCGAAGAGGGAGAGTTTCGCGCGATCGCCGTGAAGATGAGCAGCGTGGCGAATAATGCGAAGTACAGTGTGCGGAACCGGCCGGGGTATTACGCGGATCGATAGATTCGGAAGGATCGGCCATTCGGAACCGCGTGCCGAGATGCATTTTTTCCGGCTGTGCCCTTAAACATCGAGTCGATGTGAAGCCGCGACTCGACTGTACCAATGGCCAGAATCTTTCACTGTGCGTTTCTGGTTTCGAAAGTCTGTGTAGATCAAGCCATATCGCTCGGTATAGCCCTCTGCCCACTGGAAGTTATCGAGCAGCGTCCAGGCATGGTAGGCGCGGACCCGGGCTCCATCGGCGATAGCGCGTGCCAGCTCCGCCAGTGTTTCGCGGTACCACTGAATGCGGCGCGCATCTGGAATGCGTCCATGTTCTTCTTCATCCGGACCATCGAGATAACCGCAGCCGCTCTCGGTGATTTCAATGATGGGGTGGTTGTATTCCCGGGAGATTTGGGTCACGAGATCGTAGATTCCGCGCGGCCACACTTCGAGACCTGCTTC
>DASVAI010000412.1:0-6047 GCA_036376445.1 Acidobacteriaceae bacterium | reverse complement strand
GGATCTGCTGTTGTCAGCAATAACGTGCTGCAACTGACAGCGGCGCCGAATACCTATGTCAAGGGCGCGGCGTGGTATGTGACGCCCGTGAACATCACTTCGTTTACGACGGATTTCGACTTCCAGTTGCTGAGCGCAAGGGCGGACGGATTCACGGTTGCAATTCAGAGCACGGGTGTGTCGGCGATCGGTCCGTCGGGAAGCGGTCTGGGCTATGGGGCGTCGCAGCCGGGCGGCAATGGCGGCATTGCTCACAGTGTTGCGGTGAAGTTCGACCTATATAGCAATGATGGCGAAGGAACGGATTCGACCGGTATCTATGTGAATGGAGCATCGCCGACGACTCCGGCGACGGACATGACGGCTTCCGGCGTAAAGCTGAACAGCGGTCACGTGCTGCATGCGCACCTCACCTATGACGGCGTCAATCTGATACTGACGCTGACCGATACGGTGACTTCCGCGACGTTCACGAAGGCGTTTCCTGTAAATATTCCGGCGGCGCTGGGCTCGTCGAATGGCTATGTGGGATTCACGGGCGCGACGGGCGGCCTGAGTATGACAACCAACATCCTGGACTGGACACTGACGGGAGGGGGCGTGCAGACCGCCGCGATTTCGCCGGCGATCACCCGGCCGGCCTTACCAGGCTCATCACGTCCGCGGCCAGGGGTCAGCTCGAGCCTGGTCGCAGCAGGCACAGCAGGTATGGCAGATCAAAAACAGGGGACGTCTGTCATGCCTTTGAGCATGTCGGGTGCAAGGCAGACGCCAGCGTTGCCCGCGGTAGGGAACGTTACGGAGCGGGCGCAGCTCTCAGGGGCGAGTGAACAGGCCATTCAGGTAGTCGCGGAGCCGAATAGCATTGCGGCGGAACCGGCGTTTTTCCCGAAACCTGGATTGTTCGACGGCGACACTAAGGTGAGGCTGCACTGCGATACGCCGGGCGCGGTGATCCACTATACGTTCGACGGTTCCCAGCCGCTCGCTTATTCCCCGGTGTACACCGGGCCGATTGAGGTGAAGGGCACCGCCCTTACCATCAAAGCATTCGCGAGTGTGCCGGGAAAGAAGGACAGCGCCGTAGTGACAGGGACGTATCGGATTCGCGAGTAGCAGCAGTGAACGCACCAGCCAGCAGGGCCGCGCGCGCAGGAAAACCTGCGCGCAGCAGCCATCGCCTGCCCGACGCCATCCCGCGCCACACAAACGAGTTACTAGTTGATAGTGTCAAAGCATCTTGTCGCCGTTACAAGAAATTGGTTGCTATTTCCCCATCGCACTGATACATATCTGTAACCAAAACAGGCGTGTGGCCAGATTCGTGCAATCCTCTCCCTCCGCTGGCCGGAACGCGCCGCCGGGCATCCAGGCTTTGTTTGCTTCATGAATCCGTCCGGAGTGTGGGTCGGCCAATACTCGGCTCACCGGGTGACGGTTACGAATGAGGGTTTGGCGGCGACGTCCGCATCCGGCTGCAACGTTCTCATTTCCCGTTCCAACCGCCACCACTGAATCGATGACGGTCGCCGTCAGCGAGGTGGCATGCGACGGGCCAGATATTGCCATAGGTCCTTCTTTCGCGGATCACAGGCAGCACCGGCCTTTGCGAAACATTCAAGAGAGTGGTCCGGTTGTCCGGCTGCTCTCTTTGAGGCGTGATGCCCGGAGACTGACATGGCAAAGCCACACACATCGATCATGGCCGCGATCCTGCTGGCCACCGGATGGCTGTTTCATTCACCGCAGAGCTCACAGGAGCCTTCCACATCACGGACCCAGACAGCGACAAAGGCCAAGGATACGAAAACGTCGGCCGCGGATGCGAAAAGCGCGGAGGGCCCGTGGATCGCGTCCCGTCAGTATTGGAGCGCGGACGCAAGAGAGACGGATGCACAGGACGAGAGTGCAATCGCAACGAACCCCAGCGATGCTCTTGCCAGCCGATGGGGACTGCCGGAGGACGTCTCGGTAAGCACCGAGGCGCACGCGGTCATTGCAACAGTTCCGGACCCGGTGCATAGCCATCTCGAACTGGACTTCGATCGAACACTGAACTCGCTGATTAGCGCGGCGGCCGACAACGGGTATCTGGCGAGCTATGCATGGCTGCCGTGGAAGATGCCTTCCCGTGAGCCGGGGACGCAGGAGCCTGCTTCGAACAGGACCGATGAACCTGGTTTGTTGATCTTCGACCGGCGCACTACTTCAGGTAAGAAATCAGTCGTTCTCTACATGTTTCTCGTAGGGGAGGTGCCGGGGGACGGAGTAAACGGCGAGCAGATGAAGAAGGCATTGCGGGATGAGCTGGATCTGCGCTCAGGGTTGGGAAGTGCCTTCGCCACGGACCGGGAGGACAGGCTGCGGGTGATCGGACCGCAGTATTCCGGCTCCGCAATGTCGTTGATGCAGACGATCAATACTGTTCTCGCTGAGCAGGATCGGAATCCCTCGAATACAAAGACACAGGAGAGGAGTAGGTCCCTCTCGCCTATCAAGAATGTCGGCATTGTGGGAGGAACGCAGACGGAGCCAGCTCGCCGGATCCTGAACGGATGTTCTCCTGCGGAGGAGCAGCCGTGCCCGATCCACCGGGAGAGACAATATTTCTCGTTCGCCTCGAGCCTCGAGGCTACAGGTCTCATGGCTCTGCTCGATGAAGGGCACTATGACCCCACTCGCAGCATTGAACTGCGGGAGGATGGGACCGCCTACGCTGCCGGTTTTGGGAGAGCCGCTTCGAATTCAAAGCAGATGCAGGCGATCGTTTTTCCGCGGGATGTCTCTGAACTGAGAAACGCTTACGAGGAAGGTCAAACGAGCAGTGGTTCTGGAGAACAAGGTCTGCCAGGACCCTATCTTCGGCTTACAACGCACGATCAGGGATCTCAGGATACGCTGCCCGCGTTTTCGAAGGACAAGACTCCGCTCTCTCAAGAAGCTCAACTGATGGCGATCTCGCATACGCTGACGCAGTTTCATACAGATTTTGCGTACATTGCGGCGTCCAATCCGATGGACGTTTTGTTCCTCGCTAAGTATCTGCGTCGCGCGAATCCAGACACCCGACTGGTGATGGAACCAGATCTGCTGCTCCAGCGCGAGGGAGATGACACCGCCTACATCGGTTCATTGAGTGTGACGCCGTATCCGCTTATTTGGGCAGCTTCCTCTCCGGAGTTGCCAGGCCAGATTCGGACATTCCCAACAGGAGCAATGGAAGCCTACTACGACGCCGCGAGCTTCACGCTGGGCACGATGGAAGCTTCCGCGTCACAGTATGAGACGGGCCGGCGAGATGGGGCTCCGCCAATTCTGTTTGGTTATCGACGTATTGGAGGCAGCGCCGTACCTAACGCGACGGCGAGCCCGCCACTGTGGCTTACGACAGTGGGTGCGGATGGCTACTATCCAATTGCCGTGCTCCCGACCGGGAGCGGACTCCCACCTGAAGCTCAGACTGCTCACAAAGGAAAGCGGATCACGGTATATCCATCCCATGTGTGGCAGGCGTTCTGCGTGCTGGTGTTGCTGGGATGCGTGATGCACATCGTGGCCCTGTTGTCAGCGAATTACAGCTCGCCTCAGACATGCGATCTCGATATTGAGGAGAACTGCATGCGGCATCGCCGCGCACTGTATGGCCAGGTTGGCGGAGCAATGCTTTTCCTGATGAGTGCGATCACGGCGATACCGGCAGTCATTTTCAAGGCGAAAGGCACCCCATTGCGCCTGGACAAGACAGACCTGATCTTGGGGATGACCGTGCTGGGGTTTGGGCTCCTTGCATGGGTGCTTGCTATCTGGAAAACGCGCGGAGGGGTGCAGTGGGATGCAGCCGCGGCATCCAGTCTCTTTGGAATTAGCGAGAAGCGGCTGTGCGCCCTGCTGTATTGGGGAGCTATCCCTGGCGTGCTTGGGTTGACGGCGCTTTGGTGGGGTCTGTGCAGAGTATCCGATCATGGAGAAAATCTGGGCACGTTTTTCAGCTATCGATGTCTGCATCCTCTCAGCGGGGTTTCGCCGCTTACGCCTGCGCTCCTACTTCTGCTGGGCTGGTTCTTATGGGCAGTCATGCATGCGCGGCGGCTGCGTCTGACAATGCGTTCGCGTCCGCTTATGCCGGATGAGAGCAATCTGGTTGGAGAAAAATCATGCGCGACGTACTGCAAGTCGATACCTGACTTATTTGTTTCCGATCATCGACTCAAAAAGGGGCTGCTCGAGGACACGACCTGCCTGATGATCTCGCGGCAGGCGCTGCGGCGGGTTTTTCGGACGGAGCAAAAGAAAGATGCCTACGTGCTCGATCTGGTGCTGATGCTGATTCTGGCCGCACTGACCGTGGGGTGGATTTTGTTGTGCCCGGTACGTTCCCTGGAGCATCTTGGTCTCTTCTTTTTTGGAACGGCGCTCTATGAGCTTTTTATCGGGCTGCTGCTGGTGCCTCTTCTAGTAATTACCATGTGCGCCGCAGCGCGGTTGTTCCTTATCGCATCCTCTCTTCGCAACCAGTTGCTGGAGAGGCTAGAACGGATGCCTCTGCGCCAGGCGTTCACGCGACTGGAGGGCTATCACTGGGTGAGCATGCTTCGTGAGAGCGGACAGCTCGAGCGATGGCGCGATATGTCCCGGTCGACGGAGGGAATCCGGCAGATCCTGAACGATCCAGGTCTTCCAGCCGCCTGCCATACCAGCGATCTGGTGGGTCTGAAACAGGCTCTGGAGGAAGAGGTCTTCGAACTGCAGGAGCACGTGAAGGCGTTGCGAGATGGCGCCAAGCCGCCACGGGACGGCAAGACAGCTTGCCAATATATGGAAGAGATCGAAATGAAATATGCCACCTGCGCCGAAAGAATACTGTGCTGCATTCTGCTGCCGCACTGGTATAGAAGGCGCCATGAGTTGATGCAAAGTGCAGTAGAGGAGACAAAGCTGAAGCCGGAGCCGAATGTAGTTCTGCTGGCGGAGGAATTCCTCGCTTTGCGCTATGTAGCACTTATCCGCGCAATCCTTGCACAGATGCGCTATCTGCTTGTGTTTATCGCGGCAGCGCTCGTGCTCATGATGCTGGCGCTGAATGGATATCCCTTTCAGCCGAGGCAGGAGATCGACTGGTTCATTTCAGGGTTCTTTCTGAGTTTCAGCGTGGGCATTGTGCTGGTGCTGGCGCAGATGCATCGGAACCCATTGCTCAGCCGGATTACCAGTAAGGAAGCGCACGAGCTCGGCGCTGACTTCTATCTCCGGGTCGCGACTTTCGGGGTGGTGCCATTGCTTACATGGCTCGCGACGCTGTATCCGACAATCGGAAACAAACTTTATGCGCTGTTAAAGCCGGGGCTGGAGTTTATGAAGTAGATGACGTTGAGGCAGGCCGTCGCAGCGCTGAGACTTACTCAATGTCTGTTTCGGCGCACTCCGGTGCGATTGAATGCTGCAGGGGATGCGAATGAATCGGTGAAACGGAAAAGCATGTTCTCTCACTATGACGTTACTGCCCGGTTTGGTTTCCGCCACTGTGCCGATTTGGCTATGTGGCTTGCGGATCCGGCTGTAATATTCTTTGCGAACCGCAAACCATGGGCCTCTGACTTCCAACGGGGGAACTCATGCAGAAATCCGAAGGCGTTGTCCGTCGGCGTTTCGCTTTATTGGCGTTTGTGTGTCTGCCGGCCGGGATGCTCCTGTCGCAAACGCATGTCCCCGCATCGGTCGAAAACCCCAGGCTGAACCGGGGCGATACAGTTCGGATCGACGTTCAAGGCAGTCTCCCTCCACCAAAAACGGCAACCGTGGAACTGGCGCTGGTGCGCTCAGGTCAGATGGCATACCTTCATGCTACTTATGAGCCTGCGGGAACGGGGGGAGCCGGTGGCACTGTAACCGCGGTGATTCCTGATAGCGCCGAGTTGGGGAAGTATGACATCCAAGCCGTATTAGACGACAAGAAAATTGCGGCGGGGCAGCTATCGATTCAGCCGCCGGGCAAGCCAGAAGCGGTCCTGACCGATCTATCTCCGTCAGCTACCTATCGAACGGAAACA
>DASVAI010000407.1:0-2754 GCA_036376445.1 Acidobacteriaceae bacterium | reverse complement strand
ACCACGCGCTCAAAGTGCGCCCGCTTGCGAATGCGTTCGTAGGTTTCGGCGGTCGCGCCATCGAGCGAGACATGCAGGCAATCCAGGCCGCTGGTCACAGAGCGTTCAGCGCGGCGCTCGTTGAGCAAGGTCAGGTTCGAGTTGGTGGTGACGCGGATGCCCTTCGCGGCGGCGTATTCGACCATGTTGAAGAAAAGCGGGTGCATCATTGGCTCGCCCAACCCTTGCAGGTGCAGGTCGCGCAGGCCGCTAAACTGGTCGACCAGCGACGTAAACGTTTCAAAGGCCATGAACGCCGGTGGCCCATATGGTGGCCCATCCCGCCGGAACTGGATCGAGCACATCTGGCAGCGCAGGTTGCACTGCCCCACCGGCTCAATTTGCACATACGAGGGAAGCTGTATCATCCTTTTTTCTTTCCCATTCAGAAAAACACGACGCGAAATTTGATGGCTCCTGTTATGCGCCAATAGATCGCCAGCGGCGGGATGAACAGTGATGTAGCGATCATCTCGGCCACGTGTCGCGGCAGGCGCGAGGTGTGTCGCAGACGGAGCGAGCAGAACCAACCCGTCATCACTGCCCACACACACAACGCGGCCAACGCGAAGGGCCACGCGCCCAGCAGAAGGCCGAACAGCGCCAGCAGCGCCGCGCCGACAATACAATAGTAGTGCCAGGGCGGGGCCGACTGAATCCTGTCGCGATACATTCGCGGGTGTTTCTTATACAAGAGGGCATTGAACATGCTCTTGCGCTGCTGGCTGAGGCTGATGCCCCAGCGTGCGGGACGCACCGGATGGATCACCACCGCTTCCGGCACGACCAGCAGCTTGCCGTCGCGCTCTAAAAGGCGGAAGAACAGGTCACTGTCCTCGCGCCAGGCCATCGTGAACTGCTCGTCAAAGCCACCCACCGCTTCCAACTCGTCGCGCCGGTAGAAGCAATTTGCGGTGACGAACTCGGAATAGGCCAGACGGGCGGCGTTGTGCTCGTAATCGGTCGGCACCCCCTCCGAGGGGACAATGATCTTGCCCGAAACGCCGACCACGCCATCGACAAAGGCGGCAACAGCCACGCGCAGCCAGCACGGCTGCGGGATGCAGTCATCGTCGGTGAAGGCGATGATCTCGCCCTGGGCGGCTCGCCATCCGGTATTGCGCGCCAGCGCCGGGCCATGCCTGCCTTTGACCGCGATATAACGCAAGCGTGGACCACATAACGGCAACTGCTGCGCGAAACATTCGACCTGCTGGCGTGTCTCCTCGCTGGCGGCGTCATCGACGACGATCAGCTCGTAGCTGGCCGGGTCAGCATCCTGCGCGAACAGCGCGGTCAGGCAGCGCGCCAGCAGGTCTGGTCGCCTGTACGTCGGCACAACTACCGAAGCCCGATACTTCATGCGCTCTCCTGCCGCTTCTCTAATAAGAATGAGCCGATCACCAGCGCGTCCAGCGGTGAAGTCCAGAAGCACTCGACGGCATCACGCGGCGTGCAGACAATCGGCTCGCCCCGCGTATTAAAGGAGGTGTTGACCAGCACCGGCACGCCGGTACGCGCCGCGAACGCCCGGATGAGATCGTAATAGAGCGCGTGCTGCTCGCGATTGATGGTCTGGATGCGCGCCGTGCCATCGACATGCCGCACGGCGGGAATGAGTTCGGCCTTCTCTGGCAGCACATCGTAGACGAAGAGCATGAACGGGGAAACCATCGCATCCGCGCCACCGGTGCCATCGACGCCACCTCCACACGCGAACCAGTTGGCAGCCTCCTCCTCCAGCACTACGGGCGCGACAGGCCGGAAGTCCTCGCGATCCTTAATCTCGTTGAGCCGCGCCTGCATCGTGGCGGAGAGCGGCGAGGCCAGAATGGAACGCGCTCCCAGCGCTCGCGGACCAAACTCCATGCGATGTTGGAACCAGCCAATCACCTTATCCTGCACCAGCAGATCGGCCACCTCCTCCGGCACATTTGCCAGGCGGCGATAGGGCAGCTTCGACCAGCGCAGGAACGCCTCTATCTCGTCGTCGCTGTAGCACGGGCCGAGAAAGGCGTGATCCATGCGATAGCGCCTCCCATTATTTCCGCTCCCTGCGTCATCCCTGCGTTCCTCGCGCAGTTGCGCGTCGAGCCAGAGCGCCGCGCCCAGGGCGGTTCCGGCATCACCGGCGGCGGGCTGCACCCAGACGCGACGAAATGGCCCCTGGTCGCGCACCCGCGCATTCATCACGCAATTGAGCGCCACACCCCCGGCTATGCACAGGTTCTCCTCGCGGCTCACTTCGTGCAGCCAGTCGATGATACCCAGCACGGTCTCTTCAAGTGCCACCTGCAACGAATGGGCGACATCGTAGTGTCGCTGCTCGAACGGCTCGCCCTTCATCCGCGTCGGGCCGAAACGCTCCTCCAGCCGCAGCGGCCCAATGGCATACTGTCCTCCTGTTTCGAGCGTGATAATTTCGCGAAAATCGTCCAGGTAGCGCGGCTCTCCGAACGAGGCCAGCGCCATCACCTTGTATTCGTCCGAAGAGTGCAGGAAGCCCAGGTGCTCGGTGAGCCGCTCGTAGAGGATACCGAGCGAGTGCGGGAAATGCACTTCTCCCAGCATGGAGAGCCGGTTGCCGCTGCCCACGCTGTAGCTGGTAGTGGCCTTCTCGCCCCGGCCATCCAGCGTCAGCACGGCGGCGCGTTCAAAAGGCGAGACATGGAAGGCGCTGGCGGCATGAGCGATATGATGATCGACGAAATGCCA
>DASVAI010000403.1:0-2914 GCA_036376445.1 Acidobacteriaceae bacterium | reverse complement strand
TCTGGGCAGTGAGCTGGTCATCTCCCCAAATCCCCGAAACTCATTCACCTTCGAATTCGCCAAAGCAGCCGTCCACAAAAACGGCCCATCCCTCACTGGCTTCGCCGTGAAGTACGACTACACCTGGGGAAAGGGGTACAGATAAGAGTTGTTCTCGCAACCGGCTCTAACAAGGTTAAGCGCCTATTGCACACTGCGGAACTCAGGATCTGCGAAAACGTCCATTCGCTACGGAAGGTAACATTGCACTGGGTACCCCAAATCGACCGCAGCGTCGAAATGTTCTGCTGCTATGAGTTTTGCCAGTATTCACGTCTCAAGGCCGAGTTTATCCTGCTCTCCGCTGATTGACGATCTCTTCTGAGCGCTTAGCTCACACGCTTTTGAAAGCGAGTACAGTCAGGGGCGCAGGAGGATTCATGGCTAGGACGACCAAGTCTAAACCGGGTGTTATTACACGAGAGTCAAGGAGCACCCACGCACAACAGTATGCCGAGGGAAAGGCGCTCCGAGAGATCTGCCCCCGGAAGTCTCACGCCGAATGGAAGGTTCCCAAGGATCGGCGCGATCCGGTCGACATGGTGTTAGCGTCGGAGAAAGGGCGCATCCCTGACCTTCTGCCGCTGCGCCATGGGCGCATGGTGCAATCGGCGTTTACGTTTTATCGAGGGTCGGCCCTCGCAATGGCAGCCGACCTTTCGTCCACTCCATCAACAGGAGTCCGCGTCCAGTGTTGCGGGGACGCTCATCTCAGTAATTTCGGCGGGTTTGCTACAGCGGAGCGGAAGATCATCTTCTCCATCAACGATCTCGACGAGACACTACCCGCACCGTGGGAGTGGGACGTCAAGCGCCTCGCAGCGAGCTTTGTGGTCGCCTGCCGGGACAGGGGATTGGGCAATGGCACCGCGAAAGATTCAGCCTTGACTTGCGCGAGGACCTACCGGGAATCGATGGCCGAATTCAGCCAAATGAAAACCCTTGAGCTCTGGTACTACGCGCTTGGGCCGGAAGAACTGCTCGCTGAGAGCAGCCCGCGCTTTCGCAAGAGGATCTTAAATCGGATCAAGCAGGAACAGTCGAAAAGCCGCGCGGAGGAACTTTTTCCCAAGCTGGTCGAGCACAAAGAGGAAATGCCGATCATCAAAGACCAGCTCCCCACGATCTTCCACGACAAGGACAATCCTCCGGGGAAGATAAACAAGATCCTTCATGACGCAATCGCCGGTTATCGCGCCACGCTTCCAACTTCCTACCAATCTCTGCTGGATCGCTACGAACTCCGTGACGCCGCGATTAAGGTTGTCGGAATCGGAAGTGTCGGGACCTCCTGCTGGGTATTCCTTTTTATGGCCTCCGATGACGATCCACTCTTCCTCCAGATCAAGGAGGCACGGACTTCGGTATTGGAGCCGTACGCAGGTAAGAGTGTGTTTCCCAACAGCGGACAGCGTGTAGTGAACGGCTACCGGATTATGCAACCCGCCGGCGATATGTTCCTGGGATGGGCTCGAGGGCCGAAGCGCGATTTCTTCGTGCGTCAGCTCAGGGATACCAAGATTAGCGCGCGCGTAGAAACCTTCGGACGTGCAGAAATGGAACTCTATGCCCGATGGTGCGGAAGGGCCCTTGCACTCAGTCACGCCAGGTCTGGACAGCGGGCCGTGCTCAGTGGGTATATGGGAAACAACGATGTGTTCGATCGAGCCATAGCAGCATTCTCCGTTGCCTATGCTGACCAGAACGAGAAAGATCACGCGGCCCTGGCACGCGCCGTCCGGGAGGGCAAGGTGGCGGCCGTCTTTGAGGAGGGTCGGTGAGTGGGCGAGCGAAGCGGAGCTTGCAGCCGCGCCCGCTCCGTAGCTCAAAGCTGATTTGATTTAGCAGGAAGACGGTGGATCTAGCTATCGCGGATCCTCCGGAAGGAAGCTGACGTTCTCCCACGGAACTACTCCCGCTTGACGAATGCCGTTATAGCCAAAAACGCCATCGCCACAACGGTGAGGAGGCTGCGCACGAATCGCAGCCGGAGCCTGATATGCCGCCTCAATAAATGTCCCGCTGGTAGTGCTTCTGTTCTTTCAGCTTCTCCACATATTCGTCCGCTACCTCTTGCGAATGGCCACTCTGCTCCTGCGCAATCTGCCGAAGCATCCGGTCTACGTCCTTGGCCATGCGCGAGGCGTCGCCGCACACATAGAAATAGGCGCCCTCGTTCAGCCACGCCCAGAGTTGCGCCACATGTTCCAGCATTCGGTCTTGCACATAGACCTTACCCTCCCGGTCGCGCGAAAACGCGGTGTCCAGCCGGGTCAGGTGTTTATCGTCGCGCATCGCTTCCAGTTCCTCGCGATAAAGGAAGTCCGTTGCCGCGTTGCGATCGCCGAAGAAGAGCCAGTTGCGACCCGTCGCTCCGATGGCTCTGCGCTCATGCAGAAAGGCGCGAAAAGGCGCAATGCCGGTGCCCGGCCCAATCATGATGACCGGTGAGGCGGCGTCGGCGGGAAGCCGGAACTTCTTGTTTGCCTGGATGTAGATCGGCAGCCGGTCACCGGTCTCGGTGCGATCTGAAAGGTGTGTGGAACAGACGCCGCCGCGCTCGCGCTCGTGCGCTTGGTAGCGGAGAACCGAGACAGTGGTGTGAATCCGGCCGGCGTGCGCTGCCGGGCTCGAGGAAATGGAATAGAGTCGCCGCGCCAACGTCGGCAGCATCTTCGCCAGATCGGCCGGCCTCTGGATCACGCCGGGATAGTCCCGCAGCAGATCGACGAGATCGCGGCCGTGAACGTAGACATCCAGCGCCGCCTGATTGCCTGCCTGCAGCAGTTCGCGAAGGGCCGCAACATCGCCCAGCTCGGCGCAGCGCGAGACCATGGTTCGGGTCACGCGCGTGACCGTAAGCTGATGCCTGAGG
>DASVAI010000063.1:0-2423 GCA_036376445.1 Acidobacteriaceae bacterium | reverse complement strand
ATGACCGAGGTTTGTGGCATCGGAAGCGGTCTTATCGTAGAAGGCGGGCTGGAGAATGCCGGCAGGAAAATTGATCGTGTTCAGAGACGGCCTGTAGTCCGCGTTCACAGTGGGCGGGGTCATATCCCACTCTTCCTTGTTGACGGGTCTTCCAATCTTGTGGAGCTGGTAGTTGCTCTCAAATTCCCGCGCGCGGATGGAGTTGCCGAGGCCATCGCCGGGCTTGATGGTGAGCGCAGAGTAGTCGCGCCATTGATTTGGATAACCGATCTTATCGACGATGGCGGCCAGCTTTTCATGCGCCTTTGTTTTGGTGGCGGGGCCCATCCAGGTGAGCTGATACAGATCGCGACCCATGGCTGCTTCGATCTGTTTCACTTCCGCGGCGGTTCGGGATTTGCTGTCGCCGGCGAAGTATTGCTCCACGTATACCTTGCCGAGGACCTCGCCGAGCGCAGCGTCGGTCGCATTGACGCAGCGCTTCCAGCGGGCTTCCTGCTCCGGGATGCCCTGGAGCTTGCGACCGAAGAAATCGAAGTTCTCGTCATCAAAGGCCTTGGGAAGCCGGCTGGAGAGGCCGTCGACGAGAAAGACGCGCATGTAGTTCTTCATCGTCTCGAGATCGGTGGTGCCGAATAACTGATTCAGCCCGGCGAAAAACTGCGGAGTCGCGACATTGAGATCGGTGACCGCAGGCGTGCCGGCATCGCGGAGAAATTCGACGACATGGAGGTTTGGAGTGTCGGCAGCGAACTTCGAGAGCTGTTCCTTGTGGTAGATGTTCTCCGGGTCGCGACGCTCGACGTTACCCAGTGATACCTTGGCGAGCGCTGTTTCGAGAGCCATGATGTCAGCCGCGTGCTTGCCTGCATCATCCGGACTGGAGCCAAGGAGCTTCAGCACGTTGGCGATGTGCTGCACATACTGGCCACGGAGCTCGTCATCTTTCGCCCCGGTGCGAAGGTAGTAGTCCTTTTCCGGCAGGCCGATTCCGCCCTGGTCCATGACTGCGATTTCGCGCGTGGCATCTTTGAGATCCTGGTCGGCACCCAGCCCGAGAAAGACGTTCACGTTGATGCGCTGCAAGTGCGCGATCTCCGGAATCAGGTCGTCGCGTGATTTGATAGCAGCGATGCGATCGAGCTCGGCCTTGATCGGCGCAAGGCCTGCCTTGTCAATCGCGGCAGTGTCCATGCAGCTTGCGTAATAATCGCCGATCTTCTGTTGGTCGCTGCCCATGGGCGCGTGGGCAGAGGATGCCTTCTCCAGAATGCCGTGGAGCGCCTGCAGGTTGAATTCATAGAGGTTCGTGAACTGATCGTAGGATGGAAGATCGGCGGGAATCGGGTGCAGCTTGCTGTAGTTGCCGCAGGCGTATTGGTAAAAGTCGACGCATGGGTCGGCGGTAGTGTCCATCGCGTTCTTGTCGAAGCCGGGCAATGTCTGGACGGGCGGCGTGTTCTGCGCGAGGAGTGTCGAAGCAGCAGTTAGGACGGCGCCGCATGCGAGGGTGCGAAGTCGATATTTAACCAGAGAAGGCATGATCGAGACTCTCCGAAAAACGAAAATTGTTACCAAATGCTGCATCGATTGGCAGGCGCCATCGGCTGGCCGGATTTGCAGGCGAATGCCCGCTGGAACTCGGGCATGTTCTGGACGACGCCGTTGACGCGGTATTCCTCGGGAGAGTGCGGGTCGGTCTGAACGCGCAGGCGCGTTGTTTCCGGTCGGGTGTGCGAGCACCAGCTTTGCGCATAGGCGGTAAAGAACTGCTGCGCGGGCGTCAGGCCGTCGAGATCGGAGTCGGGCTTAGCGCCGGGCTGCTGCAGGCGGTGCTGCCAGGCGAGATAGCCGAGGCGCACGCCGCCGATGTCCCCGATGTTCTCGCCCAGGGTGAGTTTGCCGTTGACGTGCAGATCGTCGACCGCGGTGAAGCTGTCGTACTGCTTCACCACGCAGGCGGCGCGCTCTTTGAATTTTTGCTCGTCGCCGGGCGTCCACCAGTCGTGGAAGTTGCCGCTGCCGTCGAACTGGCGACCCTCATCGTCGAAGCCGTGCGTGAGCTCGTGGCCTTCGAGTCCGCCGGCCTGACCGTAGTTGATGGCATCGCCCATATGCGAATCGTAGTAGGGCGGCTGCAGGATGCCTGCGGGAAAATTCACTGTGTTGGTCTGCGGGTCGTAGTAGGCGTTGACGGTGGGCGGGCTCATCTCCCACTCCTGCTTGTCGGTGGGACGGCCGATCCGGGCGAGAATGCGGCGGTGCTCGAAGGCGGCGGCGCGGCGCGCGTTGCCGATGGCATCGCCGCGCGCAATGGTGAGTGAGGAATAGTCGCGCCACGTATCGGGGTAGCCGATTTTGTTAGTGACGTCGTCGAGCTTCTGCTCGGCTTTGGCTTTGGTCGGCGCGCTCATCCAGTCGAG
>DASVAI010000381.1:0-11846 GCA_036376445.1 Acidobacteriaceae bacterium | reverse complement strand
CTCGGCTTCCTCTCGCTCTTCATCGCCGGCGGCGTCACCGGCCCCATCCTCGCTCTGCCCGCGCTCGACCAGTACCTCCACAACACCTTCTTCGTCGTTGCCCACTTTCACCTCATCATGGGCATGGCCGCCGTCTTCGCCGTCTTCGCCGGCGTCTACTACTGGTTCCCGCTCATGACCGGCCGCCTTATGAACGAGCGCCTCGGCCGCTGGCATTTCTGGCTGTCGCTGATCGGCGCTTACGGCACTTTCTTTCCTATGCATCTGGAAGGACTCGCCGGCCGCCCCCGCCACTACGCGCAGGTCACCGGCAGCACGTCCGCGCTCGCCGGGCTGCTTCCCATGGAGCGTGGCATCACCTGGGCCGCCTTCTTCCTCGGGGCGGCGCAGCTTTTTTTCCTCATCAATCTGGTCCGCAGCACGCGCCGCGGCACGCCCGCCGGCGAGAATCCCTGGCGCGCCACCACCCTCGAATGGGCTCCTACCGGGCAGCCCGCATCCGTTGCCATGGCCGTCCAGCGGGGCCCCTATGAGTATCAAAACCGAACCACAGGCGCGGACTTCACTCCACAGTGGGAGACGGCATCCCAACAGGAGTAGAGTAAGCTGTTAGCGCACGGAGCCACCACCCATGCCTGCCACCTTTACCAGGTCCGTCGTCGATACCGAGAGGGAGCGGAAAGACACTGGATTTGGCGGCCGGCCACCGGTCGATCGCCGCCCCACCGGTGGCGGAGGAGGCGACGAAAACTGGGACCACCGCCACGGCCGCGGTCCGCGCGCGCTTCTCACTCGCTACCGCATGGGCATCTTCTCCGCGCTTGCCGGCGATTTGATGTTTTTCATGGCCCTCGTCACGGCCTTCTTCTTCCGTCAGTCCTCCGGCCACTTCGATGGCCACGGCGCATACATCCTCGACTGGCAGCGACTCAACATCCCGCCCATCCTCTACCTCAACACCGCCATCCTCATCCTCTCTTCCGTCACTATGGAGATGGCACGCCGCCAGCTCTTCCACGAGGTCGACGTGATGGAAGAATGGCTCGGCATGGGACGTCCCGCAGCGAGGCGTGCCGCACCCTGGCTCGCCGCTACCGTCGCGCTCGGCATCGCGTTTCTCGTCGGTCAGTGGATGGCATGGAAGGACCTCGCCTCGCAGGGATTCTTCTTCGCTTCAAACCCGAGCAGCCACTTCTTCTACCTCATCACCGGAGCCCACGGCGCACACCTCGTCCTCGGAGTGCTTGCGCTCGTCGCCGCGCTCGGCGCACTCACTCTGCTGCACCGCATGGAAATGCGTCAGGTCGTCGTCGACTGCACCGCCTGGTACTGGCACTCCATGGGCGTCTTCTGGATCTTCCTCTTCAGCCTGCTCGTCTTCTGCCAGTAGGCCGCGATGGCCACAACACGGGTGCCCCATCCTGAGCAAAGCGAATGGTGGGATACATTGATTCTCGTCTCAAACGCATCGCTATCCCGACCGGAGCGAATCATCCCAAATACATCGTCATCCCGACCGCAGCGAAGCGAAGTGGAGGGATCTGCTGTTTATCAACGGTGCAAACAACAGCAGCGTCGAATACGGTTTTGGCTACCGCTCTCCCTCGCCATCCTCCTGCTCATACCCGCATCAGCCGCACACGCGCAGGGCTGCAGCATGTGCCGCGACACCACCGCCGGCTCGTCCCCGCAAATCCGCGCCGCGCTCCGCCTCGCCATCCCGGTCCTCGCCATCCCCGCCCTCGGACTCTTCATCGCCTTCTTCGTCGTAGCCCGCCGCATCGACACCATGAACCGCATCGCCGAATCCCGCCGCCTCGATGACGACAGATAGCGTGAATTCAACTCGCCCGCTCTAACCACCAGATAAATGCTGGTTTCTGCTAGCGATTGATCGCTGCCTGGAACTGTGCAGGATACCGGGCACCCTGAATCTCGATCTCAGCGAGTGCGTCCCCAATACTTCGCAGATCGTTCGTTGACAATTCCACGGTCGCAGCTCCGATATTTTCCTCCAGTCGATGTAACTTCGTAGTTCCTGGGATGGGGACGATCCAGGGTTTCTGAGCGAGTAGCCATGCGAGCGCAATCTGAGCGCGAGTCACACCGTTGCTGTCGGCAATCTCCCCGAGTACATCGACCAGCCTCTGATTGGCCTTGCGAGCTTCGGGAGAAAAGCGCGGGACGATATTGCGGAAATCCGTGCTGTCGAACTGGGTGTTCTCGTTGATGGCTCCCGTGAGGAAGCCCTTGCCCAGTGGACTGAATGGCACGAATCCGATTCCAAGCTCTTCAACCGTCGGTAGAATCTGCTCTTCAGGCTCCCGCCACCACAGAGAGTATTCGCTTTGCAGAGCGGTCACCGGCTGAACGGCGTGGGCCCGTCGAATGGTCTGCGCTCCCGCTTCAGACATGCCAAAGTGCTTGACCTTGCCCGCAGCAATGAGTTCCTTCACGGTGCCCGCGACGTCTTCAATCGCTACATTAGGATCGACGCGGTGCTGATAAAGAAGGTCGATGCGATCCGTCCGCAGACGTTTAAGCGCGGCCTCCACATGAGCTCTGATGTTTTCTGGACGGCTGTCCATCCCACTGGTTGGCTTGCCTTCTTTGAAGCCGAACTTCGTAGCAATCACGACTTGGTCGCGGACGGGTTCCAGCGCCTCGCCCACAAGTTCCTCATTGAGGTACGGGCCATACGCTTCGGCTGTATCGAAGAACGTTATCCCACGTTCGAAAGCCGCGCGAATCAGGGCGATCCCCTTCTTCTTTTCTACAGCGGGGCCGAGTCCATAACTCAATCCCATGCAGCCCAGTCCCAGAGCTGAAACCTTCAGTCCGCTCCCCAGTTGACGAGTTTCCATATTTGCCTCTCCCGTGCATCTTGTGCATCTTGAGAACGCTGCACAGTGACACATGCACGCGGTGACGACATCCAGCATCCTCAGTCCAGGCTCACGCCTTCTCGTGACAATAGATTAGATGTATGACATGAGCCCTATGAACCATTGCTCATGAGTCTCCTCGCAGCAATTCCCCCCTCGCGGTCTTGCCGTGTGCCTTCTCCTGCGCGAACCAATGCCGCTCCCGCCCGGTTTTCATAGATTGGGTGGAAGCTGGAGCGTGGGTTACGTCGACACGCAGCATCCACCAGTGCAGCGTGAATAACCCCGGCTTCGTCGCCGTCGCAGTTACCTTCGTTCAGAAATCCTCGAAAGATCTGCCACTTAATTCCCGTCGATTCGCTACAATAGAAATAGCGAATCAAGAGAAAGAAAAGCCACCGCCGCGGTGGCTTTTTTATTGCAACAGGCTAGGAACGTGAGCGCTCAGTGCTAACTCCAAACAGTGGACGACTTTACCGGTAACCCGTTTAGAAAGACGAATTTGATGCTCGGGAGACCACATATCCTGCTGATTCGGCTTATGTTATAGAACGCTCTCCCGCACCGGAGGGGGGTAGGGGTAGAGGGTAACGTGACCTGCGCAATACAGGAGCTCAGGGGACGACCCAGATGTGACCCTTACCTCCACGTCGGAAGCTTGCCCGAGAGCGCGCGGTCAAGATACGTCGCCGCGCTGATCAGCGCCAGGTGCGTCAGCGCCTGCGGATAGTTCCCCAGGTGCTGGCCGCTGCGCCCCAGTTCCTCCGAATACAAACCGACGTGGTTCGCATAGCCCAGCATCTTCTCGAACAGCAGCCGCGCCTTGTCCAATTCTCCCGCGCGCGCCAGGCATTCGATGAACCAGAAGGAGCACGCCGTGAATGCACCCTCGTTACCGCGCAGTCCGTCCAGACCTGTCTCGGTCCTGTAGCGATACACCAGCGTATCGACCGTAAGCTCCTCCTCGATCGCCTTCAGCGTCGAGAGCCATCGCGGATCGGTCGGGCTGATGAAGCGCATCAACGGCATCAGCAGCACCGCCGCATCCAGATCGTCGGAGCCTTCGCGCTGCACAAATGCCTGGCGCTTCTCGCTCCAGAACTTGTCATGGATCTCGTCGGCGATTGCATCGCGCGCCTGGATCATCCAGTCCAGCGGCCCGGGCAGCGAGCGCTTGTCCGCCAGACGGATTGCGCGGTCGAACGCCACCCAGCACATCAGCCGTGAGTGCAGGAAGTTCTGCCGGGTGCCGCGTATCTCCCAGATGCCGTCATCCGGGCGGTCCCAGTTTTTCGCCAGCCAGCCAAGCATCCGCTTCATCGACAGCCAGCCATCATGGCTTGTCGCTTCGCCGTACTTGTTCGCCAGATAGTTCGCATCCATCATCTCGCCATAGATGTCGAGCTGCAGTTGGCTGTACGCCGCGTTGCCGATGCGCACCGGACGCGAATCCATGTAGCCGCGCAGATGATCGAGTGTGTACTCCGGAATCTTCTGCCGTCCGTCAATGCGGTACAGCACCTGCAACGGCCCCTGCTCCGAGTCGTAGTCGAAGAGCGACGCCAGCCAGGTCTGGAACATCTGCGCCTCCTCCACATAGCCGAGTCGCATCATCGCGTACAGTGCGAAGGAGGAATCACGCAGCCAGGTGTAGCGATAGTCCCAGTTGCGCTCGCCGCCTGGGTGCTCCGGAAGCCCGAAGGTAGGCGCGGCTACGAAGGAGCCGTATTCATGGTCCTGCATCAGCTTCAGCGTCAACGCCGAACGGCTCACCGTCTCCCGCCACCGGCCGCTGTACCGCGACTTGCCGGACCACTTGCGCCAGAACTCGACCGTCTCGGTGAAACGACGCTGCACCAGTTGCTCATCCAGCGGATGGTCCGTTTCCGGACACTCCTCGCTGAAGAGGAACGTCGCCTGGTCGCCCGCCTTGAGCGCGAAGGAAGCGACCACGTCGTCCCCATGCATCGCAAGCGGAATCGTGGCCTGCAGCACCATCGGGATCAATCCCTCGCCCTGAGGTCGGAATACTACGTTGCCATTGCGTTCCACCGCCAGGTGGGTCCGCCGCGCATAGTCGAACCGGGGCCGGCACTCCAGCTTGAACGTGACCTGCCCCTGAATCAACCGGACCATACGGATGAGCTGGTTCGGCGCGCCCTTCTCGAGGATCGGCATGAAGTCGGTGATCTCGGCGATCCCGTTGTCGGAGAGAAACCGCGTGACCAGAATGTTCGTGTCCGGCAGATAGAGTTGCTTGCTGCGCTCACCATCCAGCTCCGGCTGGATGCAGAACAAGCCGCCCTTCTCCGGATCGAGCAGCGCCGCGAATATCGTCGGTGAGTCAAAACGAGGAAAGCAGAAGAAGTCGATCGAACCATGCGTTCCTACCAGCGCGATCGATCGCATATTGCCGATCACTCCGTAGTCTTCAATCGGCGCAAAATCCATGGCCACTCCTCTGATTCCGAATCGCCGCTAAGGCAGCACCCGCATTAACCCCCGCCGCGGCAGGTCCGGCACAAGATACTTCCTGCGGTCCCCGAAGACGCGCGTCACCGCCTCGGCCGCAATATATCCGCTACGCGCAGCGCCTTCCATCGTGGAGGGCCAGCCCGTCGCCGTCCAGTCCCCTGCCAGCACCAGCCCCGGCCACCCGCTCTCCGGCCCCGGCCGCAGCGCATCCAGCCCGGGCACGATGGAATACGTCGCCCGCACCTCTTTCACTACGGCCGCCTTCAGCAGCTTCGCCTGCTGCATCGCCGGAAAGAACAGCGCCAGTTCCCGCATCGCGAGATCGATGATCGCCTGCCGTTCCATCGGCACCAACGACTTGGATGCGCTCACCACCAGTTCGATCAGGTAGCCCTCGCGCTCGGACTGCCGCTCCGGCTGGATTCGCGAGGTGTTATAGAGCCACTGCACTGTGGTGTCGAGCAGCACCGCATGCTCCAGCTGCGTGATCTCCCGATCGAACCACAAATGAATTCCCGTGAGCGGCGAGTGACTGAAGCCCGCAAGAAGTCCCTCGAGGCGCGCACGCGGAGCCTCATCCGGCAGTGCCGGCAGCAGCTTGTGCAGCCCCTCGAAGGAAAGCGCAAGCACCACAGCATCGAAGCTCTCGGACTGCTCGCCGATCCGAATCCGCCATTGCCCGGACGCAGCATCACGGCACAATCCATCGACCGAAGTCCGCAGCCGCACCCTCCCGCCGGCGCGCTCGATCGCAGTCGCGACCCGCCCATACATCTCGCTCAGCGGCAGACGGGGCACCCCCATGCGTCCCGCCTCCGGCGAAAACAGAAACGCCTCGCGAAAGACCTTCGCCGCATAACGCACCGAGATACGATCAGGATCCTCATTGAGCGCGCTGAACAACACCGGCTTCCAGAAATGCTCGATCGCGCGAGCAGTCTGCCGCGTGCTCTTGAGCCAGTCAGCAAAGCTCTTGCGGTCATCTTCCGCTCGGCTGCCCTTGAGGAACGACCGAATACCGTGCGCGATGGCAATCTTGTCACCAAGATTGAGAGCTTTGGCGCGAAGGAAAGATGGCAGGCTATGCAGAGGCGCGGGAAGCGGCGCGGGCTTCAGCTCCGAGCGCCGCCCACCCGGCTCGAGAAACGTGATCCCGCTCGACCAGAGCATCGCGTCTTCTGCATTCGCGCGACGCAGCATGTCCAGAATATTCGTGCAGCAACCAAGAACGATGTGCTGGCAGTTGTCGATCACCTCACCCGCGCCGGGATGAAAGTAGGAAGACGCGCGCCCTCCAACATACGGCCGCCGCTCGATCAACTCGACCGCGTAACCATCCTGCGCCAGTGCGCATGCCGCTGCCAGCCCTGCAACACCGCCGCCCACGATGGCGATATGCCCGCTCATCGCGCGGCGCCCCGAAGCCGCAGCGCGAACATCCACAGTATGCCGCCGGACAGGATCCATATCTTTCGCCAGGTCGGAACCTGCACCCGATGCGTGAAGACGTCGAAGTGACGACCTTCAATTCTGGCCAGAAGCTCGGAATAGATCTTCACCAGAACACGCAGCGCCGGCCTGCTGTCCGCGGAGATCATGGGCAGCAGACGATCGGCGGATTGATAGTACCCACGCGCTCGCCGCGCGACTCCCGCCAATGCACGGCGCTGCTGATCCGTGAGCTCCGTGCCGGACTTCACACCGGCAATAGCTGCTGGGGTAGTGCCCGCCGCACGCAGATCATCAGCAGGGATATAGACGCGAGAGCGTGCGGCATCCTCGCGCACATCGCGCAGAATGTTTGTGAGCTGGAAGGCGATGCCGGTTTCCTCTGCCAGCGTTTCAGCACGCGGATTGCTATAACCGAAGATGCGGATACAAACCAGACCAACCACCGACGCGACGTAGTAGCAGTACTGATAGAGGTCTGCAAACGTAGCGAACGTATGGACGCCGTCGCTGCCCAGGCGATCCTCATCGGACTGCAGGTCCATCGACGTACCGTAAACGAGCTGCTCAAGCAGAACGTCTGGTATGTCGAAGCGTCGTTGCGTATCACGCACTGCGATGAATACCGGATCGTCTTCCACCGTGCCATCCCGCCATCCGGCCGTCCATCGCTCCAGTTCTGAGCGCCGCGTCTCGCGATCCTTCGATTCATCGTCCGAGATATCGTCGGCATGGCGCATGAATGCATAAATAGCGCACATGGCATCCCGCTTCGACGCGGGCAATGCGACAAATGAGTAGTAGAAGTTGCGCGCCTCACGCCGGGCGATCGCGCGGCAGCCAGCGTAGGCCGCTTCGATCGTATGCGGCTCGGTCAAGCCGGCGTTCCCGCCGGCCGCATCCCCGGCACAAAGCGGCCGGCCAGCGCGTGCATCAGCAACATCGCCTTGCGCGGCTTCGATATCGTCGGCCGCGCGGAAAGCACATCGTACCCGCGCTCTTCTATGGCGTGCAGAATCTCCAGGCCGCCGCGTGTGAACAGATCCAGATCGACCGCGAGTTCCCGATCCACCATCGCGATCAGCTTCGCTCCGCGCACGAACATGTCGCGCGCATAGGCCACCTGCCACTGCATCAGCGCCCGGAAGGCCGGCGTCGCAATCCGGCCCGCGACGGTCGCCTCATCCACACCCGCCGCCGCCATCGCATCCTGCGGCAGATAGATGCGGCCACGCAGATAATCCTCGTAGACGTCCTGCCAGAAATTGGCCAGTTGCAATGCGGTGCATGTCTCGTCGGAAAGCGCGAACCTCTCGGCATCGCGATAACCGCAGGCATACAGCACCAGCCGCCCAACCGGATTCGCAGAGTAACGGCAATAGGCCAGAACATCGTTCATGCTCGCGTAGCGGCTTACCGTCTGGTCTTGCTCAAATGCAACCAGCAGATTCGCGAATGGCTCTTTCGGAATGTCGCAGACACGGATTGTTTCCCGGAGCGCGACGAATACAGGGTGCCGGGCTTCGCCACGATAACAGGCATCCAGTTCCTCCCGCCACAGATCGAGCAGGGCGATTGCCTGCCCGTGGTGCTTTACTTCATCTCCCAGATCATCGGAGATGCGGCAATACGCGTAGATGCTGTGGAAGTGCGGACGCAGGCGCTTTGGCAGAAACCATGAGGCGACGTGGAAGTTCTCATAGTGCGACTCAGCCAACTCGCGGCAGTAGCGCCGCGCCTCTTCGAGGGAAGGAGCAAGCTCCGGAATTCGATAGGAATGAGGAAGAGATTGCCATCCCTGCTCGATCAGCGTATGTGTATCTGCTGCTGTACTTTGCACCGAGGTCACGGGAGGATCACCGTCTTGATTTCATTCGTGCGGCGCATCATTCCCTGGAATACCGAGACAAGATCGCGCAGAGGTGCATGGCCCGTGATGAACGCATCGGCATCGAAGGACGGGTTGGATATGAGAGTCAGTGCTCGACGGCAGACCGCGGGGGTGTGATGAAAGCTGGCCTTGAGCTCGATATCGTTATAGTGCAGATGATTCGTATCCAGGTCGACGCGCGTTCCCCTGGCTGGCCCGCCAAAAAAATTCACCAGCCCGCCACGGCGTACCATGTCCACCGCCCATTGCCAGGTAAGCGGGAGCGCTACAGCTTCAATTGCAATGTCGACACCACGGCGATGGGGTGTCAACGCGCGGACCGCCGCCACCGAGTCCTTGACCTTCGTTGTCTGGACGACATGTTGCGCACCCAGCCGCTTCGCCGCCGTCACTTGCTGGTCGTGCTTGACAACAGCAATAACGTGAGCGCCGGCCAGTGCCGCGGCGTGGATCATCATGAGGCCGATGGGGCCGGCGCCGATCACCGCCATGGTGTCTCCGCTCTCCGCCCGGCTCTCTTCCAGGCCGCGCAGTACACAGGCCAGCGGTTCGGTCAGCGCTGCATGTTCGTCGGTTACGTTCGCCGGAATCTCCAGCGTATTCTTCTCAACGATACGTGCCGGAATGCGGATCCATTCGGCATAGGCGCCGTTGTTGAACAACAGATCGTCACACAGATTCTGCTGACCCTTCCGGCACCAGTAACAGCGATCGCACGGTGCGGAATTGAGAGCAACCACACGCATTCCGGGCTGGAAGCCAGTCACTCCCTCGCCCACTGTGGCCACTACGCCTGCCAGTTCGTGGCCAAAGAGCGCCGGCATCCTCAGCATCTTCGCGTGATAGCCGCGGCGATAGGTCTTCAGGTCCGTTCCGCAGGTAAGAGCAGCCCGCACGCGGACAACGATCTCGCCCGCGCCGGGCAGAGGTCGCTCTACGTCCTCGATCCGGACATCTTCCCTACCGTAAAGTACGGCTGCCTGCATACCTGTCGACATCATCCTATTTTCTCAGATTGAGCCAACTATCAGCTTCCGGGCTCAATCATGATCTTCATGGAGTCCGGATGCGGCTCCGAAGCGAAAGCAATTGCCTCCGCGGCCCGCGAAAGAGGAAAGCGGTGCGAAATCAGCCTTGTCAGGTCGTAGCCCTGCGTATATCCATCCACTACCGTTCGTACACCTTCATCCTGAATCTCTGCTGAAGAGCTGTACGAACCCATCAGGGTCTTCTCGTCCACGCACACCACTGCGGGATCAAACGTCGCTTGTCCATGCTGCGTCTGCGCAAACAGCATGATGCGCCCGCCCGGGCGCGCTGCCTCGATCGCAGTTGGAATCAGACCATTTCCGCCCACTGCCAGCAGAACGGCGTCCGCGCCGCGTCCTTCGCTTTCCTCGCGGATGCGCTTGACCACATCCTCTTTGCTCGCGTCGATGGGATGAACCAGTCCGTAGCCGCGAGCGATTGCGTGGCGTTGCGGATACAGATCCGAGGTCACGACCTTAGCGCCGGTTCGCATCGCGAGCGACGCCAGCAGGATGCCGATCGGTCCCTGGCCGATAACAAGCACGGTCTCATCGGGCTGCAGGTCCAGCCGGCGAACGCCTTTCAGAGTCGTGTTCAAAGGCTCGACAAAGGCCGCCTGCTCGAAAGGGATTCCCTTCGGGAGCTTCACCAGGCCACGGCGAACAATCCAGTCCATAACGCGCACATACTCGGCAAAGCCGCCGCCCGACGGCTCAAAACCGGCTGTACAGCCCACCGCTTTGTACGCGGGACACTGAGCAAAGGTGCTTTTCCGGCAATAATAGCAATCACCGCACGGAACATGGTGGAAGACTGTCGCATGGTCGCCTACTTCGAAGCCGCGCACTCCCTCGCCCACCGCCGCTACGACACCCGCCGTCTCGTGACCAAAAATGCGCGGCGCTGAATGCGAACCCGTATGTATCTTCTTGAGGTCGGTCCCGCACACGCCGCACGTCGCTACTCGAAGCAGCACTTCTCCCGCACCAATGGGCGGCACGGGAACTGATTCCACCCGCACGTCGTTTACGCCCCTGTAGACGGCCGCCTGCATGGTCTCTGGAATCTTGAGCGGCTGGATTATCTCTTTCTCAACTGTGGCTGTCTGCATATCTTCCTTCGTCGATCCAGCAGCGAAGAGCCCCGGCCAGGGCCTCTGCGCCACTCTTTGCGTTTTTTCCCATCCGCACAAGCGGCGCCAAATAGCGAGGATGTGTCAAAGCGTATGCGGCCAACTGCCCTGTGCGCAACTGCTGGTTGCTATCCAGAAACAGGTTGAAGTCCGGAAGATCCTCGGATGCAATGTCTGAGACCACCTTCCAGCTATAAAAAGGAATGCCCCGCCGCCCTGCCAGTTTCGCCAGGACAGCCGCTTCCATATCGACCAGGGACACCCCATACGTCTCCGCGAGCCGCCGCTTCTCCGCTCGTCCGGCGACATGATCCAGCGTTGCCAGTTTGATCGGGCTTGTCGCCGCTGCGGTGACATATCGCTCCCCGGCAGCAGCATCAAGAACCTCGCCGACCTCATACGCAGTGCCCGGCTGTACGCCGCAGGTCGCGCCGCCCGCCCAGCCGGCTGATACAAGCGCGTGCAGCGGGCCGCCGGCCTCTGCAATCGCCATCGCCTGCTCTGCACGTGCAGCTCCCATGCCACGCGCGACCGCGACCACCGTCGCACCGCCTCGTTCTGTCATGAACGCACCGTCCGACAGCCGCGACCAACCGCGGACCAGGGGACGCAACTCGCCCGGCAGCGCTGCGATGACACCTATCCGGTAACTCATGGCGCCGGCGCATATCCGTGCGCACGAAACCAATCAATGGCCGCCCGAAGCGCCGGATACACCGGCAGAACTCGAAACCCAAGCTCACGCTCGGCCTTTGCGGAAGAGGCAAACATCTTCTTCTTCCCCATTCGCACAGCTTCCATCGTGGCGCGCGGCTCCTTGCGGCGAAGTCTCCCGGTCACGGTCTCGTCGAAGAATGCAAATCCCATCGCCACTGCATGCGGCACCTTCATCGTCGGAGACGGGATGCCGGTGATGGCAGACATCTTATCCAATATCTGTTTCAGAGAGAGGTTCTCGCCGCCAAGGATGTAGCGTTCACCGGGC
>DASVAI010000373.1:0-5215 GCA_036376445.1 Acidobacteriaceae bacterium | reverse complement strand
GATCGCCATCGCCACGGTGGTTGGGATCGCAGGCGTCTGCCTGGTCACCCGCTCCATTGGCTTTGAGCGCTCCATGCTCAGCGGCGTTCTGGTGGAGATCCTGAGCACGATTGTCTTTTCCCTCGGCACGCTGTGGAGCCGCGCGCTTGTGCTGCCCGAAGACCAAGCCATGCGCGCTGGTCTGCAGATGGCGTTCGGCAGCCTGGGACTCTTTCTCCTGTCCGGCATGGCGGGCGAGTTTCCACTGCTCCCGGCCGCCTTCGCCGCCTGGCACTGGCACACCATCGTCTCCTTCGTCTATCTCGTCACCTGCGCGTCCATCCTGGCGTTCACCTCATACACCTGGCTCATCCACCATGAGCCGGCGACGCGGGTGGCCAGTTATGCCTACGTCAATCCCCTGATCGCACTGCTCGTCGGCGTCACGCTCGGCGGCGAGCACGTCTCCTCGCTGCAGGCTCTCGGCGCCGCCATGATCATCCTCGGCGTCCTGGGGACAATGCTCACCAAAATGCAGGCGCGAAGCGCCAGCCCGTCACAAAAGCGCGCAGCAGCGCGCTGACGTTCGCATTCCCGTGGCGCGAAAGGTCGCACTTGCTCTATACTCGGTGCATCGGTGGCCTGGAGCCTGGGTGGCGTGGTGCCTCTCGCGGCGGCCCGCCGGGTTTGGAGAGGTGGGTCTTCCGCAGTCAGACAGCTCTGACATCGGACGTTCCGGCAGCAGTGACATTGTCCTGGCGCGCGGCTGCACGCTTTCTGCGAAGTCCTCTGCGCCCCATTGTCGATGCATTGAGCGCCACGCTTTACCCTGCCTCCTGCGCGCTCTGCGAGCAGTCCCTCCTGCGCTTCTCTTCCCTTCCCATCTGTGAATCCTGCTGGTCGACGGTTACGCCGCAAACCGAGCTGCTGTGCGCCTACTGCGGCGAAGACCTGGGCCTGCCCCAGTCGTCGCTCGCGCATCTCGCCGCCAATCCGCAGCTATGCGATGCCTGCCGCGAGAAAGCTCCTGCGTTCTCGAAAGCCGTGGCTTATGGCCGATACGAGCACGAGCTGCGCGGCCTGATCCACCTGATGAAGTACGCCGGCATGAAGCCGATCGCGCGCAAACTCGGTCAGCGGCTGGCCAGGACGGTCGCGGAGTTGCCCATCGAGCCGGGCACGGAAGTGCTGGTGATCCCTGTGCCGCTCTATCGCACCAAGCGGCGCCAGCGCGGATTCAATCATGCGGAGCGCATCGCTACCGGGCTCGCCGACGAACTCCGCCGCGCCGACCGGAATCACCGCTGGCTGATGACGCGCGCGGTGCTGCGCAGGCGGCGCGCCACCGACACGCAATCGCGGCTCAGCCCGCAGGGACGCCGCCGTAATCTTCGCGGCGCCTTTGCCGTCCGCGATGCCGACCGTGTCCGCGACCGCGTCGTGCTGCTGGTAGATGACATCTACACCACTGGAGCGACCGCCTCCGCGTGCAGCCGCGTGCTGCTGCGCGCCGGAGCGAAAGCCGTATGGGTGGCCACCGTAGCGCGCACGCAGCGCGAGGGCGTGGCCATGTGGGACGCCGGGGCCTTGCAGACACACAAAGAAACACAAAACGAAATGCAGCAACACTTGTGAGCAGCCAGTTGACGAAAGGGAAGGCAGGAATGTCGCCAGTGAAGGCACGGAAAACCAGACTGACGCACACCCCTCCGGTCGAGATCCGGGTGGCGCAACCGATCACCATGCAGCGGCCGGTGCTGGTGCTGAACGCCTCCTATGAGCCGATCAACATCTGCGGCGCGCGCCGGGCGCTGGTGCTGGTGCTCAAGGGCGTCGCACGCACCGAAGAGGAGCAGGGCGCCATCCTGCACGCCGCCCGCGTCCGTATCCCCATGCCCTCGGTGATCCGCCTACTGGAATATCGCCGCATCCCCCACCAGACCCGCGCGCTCTCGCGCAAGAACATCCTGCTACGCGACCGCAATACCTGCCAGTACTGCGGACTTGCCCTGAATTCCGGCGAGCTCACGCTCGACCACGTGCAGCCGCGTTCGCGCGGCGGGCTCTCCACCTGGGAGAACCTGGTCGCCTGCTGCCATAACTGCAACCGCCGCAAGGGCAACCACCTGCTCAGCGAGCTGACCGAGATGAAGCTGCTGCGCGAGCCGCGGCCCTTCTCGCTGCACACCAGCCGCCACATCATGCGCATGATCGGCCACTCTGACCCCAAGTGGCGGCGCTATCTTTACTACGAGTCGTAGCCAGGCCGCCCGTGAGGCGGCCCTAGTCTCGGCGCGACGTGGGATCGCGTCCTGCCTCTAACGTTGCAAATTCCGCTGCAGAGGTTTCGTCCGCGCCTTCTTTGGGTTCGATGGTCACGCCCAGATTGACCAAGTGAAGCAGCGCCGAACGGCGGACTTCGTCCGCACTCTGACCTCCGAGCAGTTCGTGATCCAGATCGCGGGCGCCAGTCCCGTCCCGATCGACGATCACATCGAAACCGCGCACCAGGGCTTCACGAGCCGTAGTCGAAAGGCACATGTGCGTGTAAAAGCCGACGAGCAGTAGCGTGGTAGCGCCGATTTCGCGGAGCCACTCCTCCAGGTCGGTTCCCGTAAATGCACCGAACACATCCTTCTCGAATAGCTTCTCGACGCGAAGACTGGGATGCGGGCCAAGGCCGCTCGAAAGCTCCGCGCCCCATGTTCCAGGTACGAAGGCTCGCGACTCGTTCGGCTTATTGTGATGGCGCACCCAAGCGATTGGCAGGCCACTCTGTCGAGCCTCGCGAACCCTTTCGCGGATACGCTGCAAGGCTGGCGCGTGATTGGGAACAGCGCGCAATCCCGCTGCGGAAAATTCATTCTGTGCATCGACGACAACGAGAACCTGCATTTCAATCTCCTCTGCCGTATTAGATTAGAAGCATTGAGGGGAGATGCTTGTTATGAATCGGGTAATCTTCCACATAGCCGAATTTCCTCCGGTGAACCCTCCCCTTTGGTGATTCTGATGGACCTGGACAGAAAAGATTTCGTGCTGCTGGAAGCGCTGCAGCAAAATGCCTCGCAACGCCTTGAGGATCTGGCAGCCCTCGTGAAACTCGCGCCGTCTTCCGTCCACGAACGTTTGCGACGACTGGAACGCGACGGGATCATCAGAAGATGGACAGTAGATGTAGATTCGGCAGCCCTGGGGCTGGACGTCCTTGCATTCATCGGAATCCGCGCAACGCGGCCTTGCTCGGAGTTGCTGGGCTCGATGAGTAAGATTCCTGCCATCGAGGAGTGCCATTCGGTGGCCGGTCAACTGAGCATGATCCTGAAGGTCCGCGTCGCCAATACCGCCGCACTGCTCAGCTTGTCGGAACACTTGCGCCTTATCCCCGGCATCGAGCAGACAGAGACCACCATTGTGCTGAAGACCCAGATTGAGCGGCCGGTCGCGCTCCAGACAGCGTAGGCGGCAAAAGCGGCTGATCTTGTTCCCATATGACCGTCACATCTTGACAATCATAATGAGCAGGCGCTAGCCTCGTCTCGTGATGAATGACCAAGCCACCGATGTCATCCAGGGGACGCTCGACATGCTGATCCTGAAAACCCTCAGCCTTGAGCCGATGCACGGCTTCGGCATCGCACGACGCGTAGAGCAGGTCTCCCGCGGCGTCTTCAAGATGAACCCCGGCTCCCTGCTGACCGCGTTGCAACGCCTGGAGCGCGCCGGATGGCTGGACTCGGAATGGCGCAGCACGGAGAACTCCCGCCGCGCGAAGTTCTACACGCTCACGCGCGCAGGGCGTAAGCAGCTCGAAGTCGAAACCGCCGAGTGGAGCCGCCGCGCCGGCGCGATCGCCCGGCTGCTTCGCCAGGAGGCCTGACGTGTCCCTCTGGCGCCACGTCACCCGCGGCCTTCGCGGCCTCCTGCATCCCGCCGCCTTCGCGGCCTCCTGCATCCCGCCGCGAAGGACCGTGAGGCTGGCGATGAAGTCCGGCAGTACTTCGAGGAAGCCACCGCTGCATACCTGGAGCGCGGCTTCTCGGAAGAAAAAGCCCGCCGCGCCGCCCGTCTCGAGTGCGGCAGTCCCACAATTGCCGCGGAGCATGTGCGCTCCTACGGATGGGAGAACACGCTGCGCACCCTCCTCTTCGACATCCGCTTTGCGGCGCGCCAGTTACGGCGCAACCCTGGCTTCACCGCGGTCAGCGCGCTCACCCTCGCCATCGGCATTGGCGCTAGCACCGCGATCTTCAGCGCCATCAACCCCATCCTCTTCAAGCCGCTGCCCTATCCCGAGCCCAGCCGTCTGCTCATGATCTGGAACACCTGGCAGGGTGCGCGCTCCGAGCTCGCCTTCGGCACCTGGCTTGAGCTCTCGCAGCGCAGCCACTCGCTCGCATCATCCGCCATCTTCGAGCCGTGGCAGCCGGCCATGACCGGCGCCGCGCATCCGGAACGCCTCAATGGCCAGAGCGTCAGCGCGAGCTTCTTCCCCGTGCTCGGCGTCGCGCCGGTGCTCGGCCGCGACTTCCGCCCCTCCGAACAAGGACCCAACGCGCCCAGGGCCGTCATCCTCAGCGACGCGCTCTGGCGTCGCCTCTTTCACGCCGATCCATCCATCCTCGGCCGCTCCGTCAAGCTCGACGGCGACCTCTACACCGTCGTCGGCTTGATGCCGCGCAGCTTCGAGGATGTTCTCTCTCCCGCCGCCGAACTCTGGGCACCGGAGCAGTACGACTCGACCCAACTCACGCGCGAGTTCAACACCTGGGCATGGGGCAATCACCTGCGCATGATCGCGCGCGTCAGGCCGGGTGTCACCCGCGAGCATGCAACGCAGGAACTGGGGCAGATCGCGCGCACACCATGGCCGCAATTCCCGCGCCCCGCTGGGCGTCGCTCGACCGCGGGCTCATCATCGATTCCCTCCAGGACGACATCGCACACACCGTCAGGCCCGCGCTGCTGGCGGTCTTCGGTGCGGTCATTCTTGTGCTGGCCATCGCCTGGGTCAATGTCATCAACCTGGTGCTGGCGCGAAGCGGCCAGCGCGCGGGGGAGTTCGCACTACGCCGCGCCCTCGGCGCATCGCGGCGTCGCGTTCTCCGACAGCTCGTCACCGAGAGCCTGCTCCTGTCCGTCGTGGGAGGCGTGTTCGGCGTCGTGTTGGCTGTCGCCGGCGTGCAGGCCATCGTCGCGCTCAGCCCCGCGGAGCTGCCCCGCCTGAACGCCATCG
>DASVAI010000368.1:0-3904 GCA_036376445.1 Acidobacteriaceae bacterium | reverse complement strand
TCGCCGTCACGCGAGCGCCGGCAATCGCTGCGCCGGAAGCATCCGTCACCCGCCCCTGCAGCCCGCCCGCAATCTGCGCCCAGGCATTAGCGCAAAAGGCGATCGGCAGCAGCAGTGAAAGGGCACAGCGTAGCAGCATCTTCATTTCCCCGGGAGAGAACTAAAGCAGCAGCTACACCGGTGCAGGCACCTTCCACCCGGGCTTCGGCCAGGGCGCCAGCCGCGGACGAAGCTGTCGGATAGGTACGAATTTATATGGTTACAATCGTTTCGTCAAAACGATTACGGCCCAGAGTCAGGGCTGAAAGACAAGACGCACGCCCTCCGGCGCATTCCACAGAGCCTCCACATCACGCAGCGGCGCTGCTTTGATCTTCGTCACAAACGGTTTGGCCGCAGCTTGCGCGAAGAAGATCTTCAGCGCGGCGAAGATCTCCTGCATCGATGCGCTTCCAAATCCGCTGCCCAGCAGCTCCACGCCGGAACTGCGCAGCGTCGCCGCCGGCAACGTGATCGTCGCGCCCGCACTTTGCCCGATCTGCACAAAGCGAATCCGTGGCGCAGCATGGCTCAGGCCCTTCTGCGCAATCGCCGCCAGCAGAGCCTCCGCCGGCTCACCCCACAGATAATCCAGCATTACATCCACGCCGTGCTCGACGATCTCGCTGCGAAACGCCGCCACCACATCCTCGCGCGATTGATCGAGCGAGATCGCCGCATCCGCGCCCAGCTCCCGCGCTGCCTTCAGCGCATCAGGGTTCCGTCCCGCCGCCACGACCCGCCGCGCGCCCAGGCGCTTCGCAATCTGTATCGCAAGCTGTCCCGCCGCGCCGGTCGCGCCCAGAATCAGCACACTCTCGCCGCTAACGAACTTCGCACGCGCCGTCAGCGCCACCCACGACGACATCCCCGGATTCGCAATTCCCGCCGCCGTCAGCGAATCCAGCCCATCCGGTAGACGCACCGACAGAGCCTCATTCGTAACCGAGCGCTCTGCAAATGTTCCGAATGGCGGCCGCGTCGCGCCGAAGTACAGCCGTGTCCCATCCTCCAGCCGCCCCGCGCCATCCACGCCCGGAACAAACGGCAGCTTGCCTGTGCTGCCATAATGCGTGCCGTTGGCCAGCGCCTTCACAACCGGATGCAGCCCGGCGGCCTCGACCGTCACCAGCAATTCGCCGGCCCCCGCCGCCGGATCGGCAAACGACCCAAAGCGCGGCCCCTTCGCGAACGACTCCACCACAGCAGCGTTCATCGCGTCCTCATCGGGAACGGCTGTCGCATATAGGACGAACCGCTTCCGATGTAAGGCTACATCGTGCGCCGGGGCGATGGTTGTTAGTAGATGCGGAAGTTCACTTCAATCGTGATCGCAACCGCCACAGGCTGGCCGTTTAGTATTGACGGCTTGAAACGATACTGTCGGACTGCCTCGATGGCCTTCTCATCCAGCCCCATGCCCAGCTTTCTTACCGTATGGACATGCTGCGGCATTCCATTCGTATCAACGACGCAGGAAACAACCGAGACGCCCTGATATTTGGCGTCCTTCGCCTTCTTTGAAAATTCGGCATCTACCGCGTGCACTAGCACAGGCGCCGTCACGCCATTGCCGACTTTGTAGATCTTCTCGTGTCCAGCTTTCGATGAGTTCGTTTGTGGCATCACGTCAAACGACAGTGCGGCCGCGCTCACTGCCCCGCCCACCAGTACACAAGCTACTGCCGCCGCCGTTGCTGCCTTGCGCATCCTGCTCACCTTCGGCACATCCATCGCCAACCGCATAATCCGCTCCTCCAGCATGTCTCCGTCAAATACCCCAATCGCATGGCTAGTTCCAACGGCCGGTGTCGCCATCAACTGCGCGAGCCGCAGCAGGGAAGCAGCATAGTCCGCGCGATTCTCTCTTGGCCCCGCCGCCATTTCGTCGCACACCATCTCTCGCGTCTCTGCAATGCGCCGCCGCATCAGCCATGTCGCCGGATGATAAGCAACCGTCGCTGCAGCGATTTCGTACACAAGATTCTTTGCAAAATCCCGCCGCGCGATATGCGCGTACTCATGCGCCAGTGCCGCGGCGATATCTTCCTCCGGCACCTCAAAGAATCCTTCGGGGACAAGGAGCAGCGGTCTCCATCCCAGTACTGCGGGTCCCCAAACGCCGGCCGAGCAGCGGACCCGCGGCAGCGCCACGCCTGCGCGCCGCGAAGCATGCTCCAGCAACTGCTCCGCGCGCGTGTCCAGCATCAGGGGAACGGATCGCCGCACCATCGCCCACGTCCGTCCACATCGCCACAGCAGCCGCATCAGCCAGAACACCACTGACAGCAGATAGCCCCAGCCAAGCACCTCCCGGAGCAGCGGCAGAGCCGTCCAACGCTCGGCCGTTGCGGCGATCACGTGATATGTAACCGTGACGCTTCCGTTGGCTGCGCCTGTTGCGGCGTCGCCCACGCGAAGCATCCATCCAGCCGGGACCAGCGGCAGCAACACTCCCATCAGTAATGCCGCAACCCACATCCGGTGCTGCGTCTCTGGCCCAACACGCCGCAGCAGCCGGTCGCCAACCCAAGCCGCGGCACCCAGAGCAGCGAGCGTCAGCGCCGAATGCACAAGGTAATGAATCGCCCATCCGCTGATCACCAGCACAAGATCATGCATCGCCGTCCCTCCTCGTCTTCGCGCGCTTTGCCGCCTCCACACGCTCGGCAAGCTTCGCCAGCCGCGCCGCGTCCAGCTTCCGCGACTTCACCAGGCTCATCACCAGTTCCTCGGGCGATCCCCCGAACATCCGGTCGATCAGATCCGCCGCCGCTGTGCCCAACGTCTTCTCTTGCGTCACCGCCGCGCGGTATTCATATGCCCGCCCACGCAGCCGCCGCGTCACCCGGCCCTTCCGCTCGAGCACGTTCAGCATCGTCTGCACCGTCGTATAGGCCAAGTCGCCTTCCAGTTCCTGTTGCACCGCCTGCACCTGCGATGGCCCCAGCCGCCACAGCGCCTGCATGATCTTCAGCTCCAACGGCGTCATCCCGCCCGATCCGCCCGCCGCTCCAGCCCTGCGTCCCGCCATGTCGTCTCCTAATAAAATAGGAATGTAGTCCCTCTGTGCGCTTTCTGTCAACGAATAAATTAGGAGATGTCCAAGTCGACGAAGCTGCGAAACTGGGTGCCCCATTTCCGCATAGGCGGAAGTGGGTGAGACATGGCGCGGCGAAGCTGCCACAACCAGCGGTATCTTGCTGAGCGCTTGATTTCCTCACCTGCTCGCGTCACCCTGAGCGCAGCGAAGGACCTGCAGTCTTCGAGCGCCGCAATCGAGGCTCATCCTGAGCACAGCAAAGTGCGGGGACTCAAATCGGCTTTCAGCTCAATGAACCGGGCACTTGCCAAGGAATGGAGTCGACCCGAAGGGTCCACCGCATTCCTGACTCGCTAGCGTCACAGTACTTCCGTGCCGGCAATCCACAACAAACCTGCCATCTAATTAGCCCGAATCTGAAACAATAAAAGTAGCGAATCAAGACACGGAAGGCAGAGCCACTGGGCTCTGCCTTTTTTATTTGCCCCAAAGGAGCACTCAATGCCCTGCACCCCACAAGACACATTTCTCCGTCACGCCGCCGCTGCCGCGCGCGCCGCCGGCCACATCTTTCCCGATTACGCCGCCGCGGAGGCCGCGCTCGAATCCAACTGGGGGCAGTCGCGCCTCGCCCGCGAAGCCAACAACCTCTTCGGCCAGAAAGCCTCAGTCGCAGAGCAGGGAAGCGGCACACTCGCACTCCCCACGCAGGAGTTCCTCAACGGCCGCTGGGTCACTGTTATCGCCCATTGGGCGCGCTTCGCCGACCAGGCCGCCTGCTTCCGCGCCCGGATGGTGTTGCTGCGGCGTCTTGAGCGCAGC
>DASVAI010000362.1:0-7525 GCA_036376445.1 Acidobacteriaceae bacterium | reverse complement strand
ATGCGCGCGTTGCGCGTGTAGTTGTTAAAGAAGAGAAATCCGCTTTCACCGTCGCCGCGAATGGCAAGCCGCGGAACACTGAGATCCGCAGGATCCTTTGGCTGGATTGCGGGCGCGATCGGGGCCATGGGGGCCAGCGCGCTGCCGAAGTCTTGCAGAAAATAGTTGAAGACCTTCATCTTGCGTAGCGATTGGCGTTCCAGTCCGAAGGAACTTAGGGGCGCTTGAAAGTCGTAGGACCTCACCGGGACGTCGGTCGGATATCCGGTGGATTGCGATTCCTGCAAGGTGGAAAGTTTCCCTTCCGGATTGACGCCGCCCTGAAAGATGTAGGTTCCGTAGAGATTCACGCCAGAGCCCAACATAACTGGCATCATCGCTGCGATGTCATCGGCGCTGATGACAGGACGCCGATGATAGGTGTCCTGTACGCCACCGCCCATCTCGGCCGTGATGAATGGTGTCACCGGTGCGGGCCTGTTTCCAATGGCGGAGTCCTTGCCGCGCATCATGCCCATATCGCCGGTTACGCGGCTGTGAAAGCGGAAGGCATACACCTCCTGCGGCGGCAGCGAACTGATGGACCCATCCCACGGCGCGTCGGGATAGCCACCGTAGACGGGCAGAAACTCTCCCGGCGGCAGCACCGCATTATCCCAGCCGGTCAGGCTGTAGAGCGGCACATCCATGCCTTTCGCTATCGCGAGACGCTTGAGGGCCAGGAGATAGTCAGCACCCTCGGACGGACCTCGTGCGGCGTATTCGTTCTCGATTTGTACGCCGATGATGGGGCCGCCGTCTTTCCAGAGCAGCCCTCGAAGTTGATCCGCGATCTGAGAATAGTACAGCGCGACTTGCGCCATAAAGGCAGGCGTGTTGCGGCGTGTCGGACCGAGTTTGAGCAGCCAATCCGGAAAGCCGCCGTTGCGCACTTCGCCGTGTGCCCAGGGGCCGAGACGCGGATACACATACAGGCCATCCTTTGCGCAGAGCTGAACAAAGTGCCGCAGATCCCGCTGCCCTGTCCAGTCGAATTGCCCCTGGACCTCTTCCTGGTGAATCCAGAAGATGTAGGTTGAGACGATCTGGACGCCGGCGGCTTTCATTTTCAGCAATTCCGTTTCCCATTCGGACTCGGGAACCCGGGAGTAGTGAAACTCTCCCATGACCGGCAGCCAGGGCTTGCCGTCGAGCAACAGGTAGCGGCTGTTCACACCAATGGTGCGGCCGGACGGATTGGTGGCTGTGCCACCGTGATACTCCGCCGGCACCGTTCCACTAGTCGTACGGACAACGAACTCGATTGGCCGGGAAGATGCATTACGAGTCGTCTGGGCACGAGGAACTGCGCCGGCAAACGCCAGATATATTGCGAAACAGGGCAGCGAGCAGACACGAAACATTCTTTTTGAGTGAGTACCGATTGGCCTACGATACTCTTCTTTGCGAGACCGAATAGCAGCATGGAGCCGCGATGAATCGCCGTGAATTCGCCCGCATGTCCGCCCTGTCGCTGGCCGCGACGCAGCTTCCACCCGCCGCTGTTTCGCAACCCCAACGCAAAATCGGTTACGCACCGGTCGGTCTTGGGCAAATCTCCAGTATCTTCATGCGCGCGGTAGCCAACTCATCCACGACCAAAATCACGGGCCTGGTCAGCGGCCATCCGGAAAAGGCCGCAAAATTTGCCGATATGTATGGTGTGCCGCGTTCGTCGATCTATAACTATGAGAACTTCGACCGCATCCGCGAGAACAAGGAGATAGACGCGACCTACATCGGCCTGCCCAACTCCATGCACAAGGAGTTCACGATTCGTTCTGCTCAGGCGGGGAAGCATGTTCTATGCGAAAAGCCGATGGCGATCTCTTCGGCGGAGTGCCGCGACATGATCGCTGCCTGCCGGAAGGCGAATGTGAAACTGATGATCGCCTACCGCATTCATTACGACCCTACGCATTTGAAGGCCGTCGATCTCATCAAGCAAGGCCGCATCGGCGAGATCCAGTCTTGCGAGAGCAATTTCGGCAGCTACTTTCACGCAAATCAATGGCGGCTGACGCGCGCCATGGGCGGCGGCGGACCATTGATGGATATGGGAATCTATCCGCTGAACACGATCCGCTTCTATACCGGGCTTGAGCCTGTCCGCTTCGCAGCGTTGACCAGCACCATGGATCGCCAGAGCGGTCGCTTTCAGGACATCGAGGAGTCCCTTTCGTGGACCATGGAGATGGCCTCTGGTGTTCTCGCCAATTGTGCAACCAGCTACACGACACATCTACCGGGATACATCAAGGTGATCGGCAGCCGCGGCAACGTGCTGGTCGCTACCGCCTACAACTACGAGGGGCTGCGCCTGGATGCTCACGTCGACGATCCCGACGGCAAATCCGGCACGGATATCCACGAAGACTCGACCGGCAAAATGCCGTTCCAGTTTCAGATCGAGGCTGAGGACTTCGCCCAATGCATCCTGCAAAACAAGGACTCGCGAACACCCGGCGAGGAAGGCCTGAAGGACCTGGAGGCGATTGAAAAAATCTATATCGCGGCCGGCCACCCGATCGCGTAGCAGCTAAAGAATCTTCTTTCCAAACGCCGAGGAGATCAGCTCCACCGCCAAATGCGCGGTGCGGTTGTGCTCGTCGATCACTGGATTCACCTCAACAATTTCGAAGCTGAGCATGCGGCCGTGGTCGGCGAGGATTTCCATGGCGAGATGCGCTTCGCGATAGGTAGCACCGCCGCGCACGGGAGTGCCGACCCCGGGGGCATCTTCAGGATCGATCCAGTCCATGTCGAGCGAGACGTGATAGCCGGCGGTGCCGCGGCCGGCGGCGCGCAGAGCTTCTTCCATTACGGTGCGCATGCCGCGCTCGTCGATGTCGCGCATGGTGTAGACCTCGGTGATGCCGGCGCGCTTGATGTTTTCCTTTTCGGTGGCGTCGATGTCGCGCACGCCAATCAGCACGACGTTGTCCGGCTCGACCTTGGGGGAGAAATCGTAAATGTCAGAGAGTTCTTTGGGACCGAGACCCACTAATGCTGCCAGCGGCATGCCATGCACGTTGCCGGAGGGCGACGTCTCCGGCGTGTTGATGTCGGAGTGGGCGTCGATCCAGAGCAGGCCGATCTTCTGCTGCTTGCGACGGTAGAACTCGGCGACGCCAGAGACGGTGCCGGCCGCAACGGAGTGGTCGCCGCCCAGGATGACGGGCGTGGAGCCCTCTTCGAGGGTCTTGACAACGAGGTCGGCGGCCTTGACGCAGGTTTCGCGAATCTCTTTCAGATACTTGGCATTCTGTTCGCCGGGATTTTTCGTTTCCGCAATGGCGACACCAATGTTGCCGCCATCGGTGACAACGTGACCCAGTGCTTCGAGATGCGCTTCAAGGCCGGCGACACGCACGGCGGAGGGGCCCATGTCCACGCCGCGGCGCGACTGCCCGAGGTCAAGCGGCACGCCGATGAGGTGAATGTGGCGGGGCGGCAATGCTTGCACGCCCGTGTACATGGGCTGATGGCCGCGGGAGGTCTCTGCGTGAATCGTATCTTCGTGCTTGGTCATAGAGGGTGCTCGTGGAGCAAACCCCTAAGGATAGATACGGTTCAGCGTTCGGGCAAATGGGATAGTTTCGCGCACGTGTTCGAGGCCGCAGATCCATGCGACGGCACGCTCGATGCCCATGCCGAATCCGGAGTGCGGGACAGAGCCGTAACGGCGCAGATCTAAATACCATTGGAATGCTTCCAACGACAGATGGTGATCTTCAATGCGCTGCTTCAGCAGGTCGTAGGAGGCGATGCGCTGCGAGCCGCCGATGATCTCGCCGTAGCCTTCGGGCGCCAGCACGTCAACGCAGAGCGCGTATTTCGAGTCCTGCGGATCGGGCTCCATGTAGAAGGCCTTCACGGCCGCGGGATAGCGATGCACCATGACGGGCCGGTCGAATTGCGAGGAGATATAGGTCTCGTCGGGTGAGCCGAAATCATTGCCGTACTCGAATGGATTTTCGAGCAGTCCCTTGGCATGCGCTTCGTTCAGCATCGCGACCGCTTCGTCGTAGCGAAGGCGGGGGAAGGGCGCTTTGATGGCTTCGAGCTTCGTGATGCCGCGCTCGATGACCTTGAGGTCCGCGAGGCGGCGCTCCAGCACGCGGCCGACGATGAAGCTGAGGAAATTCTCCGCAAGCGCCATCAGGCCGTCGAGATCGCAGTAGGCGAGTTCCGGCTCGACCATCCAGAACTCGGTGAGATGGCGGCGGGTCTTGGATTTCTCCGCACGGAAGGTGGGGCCGAAGCTGTAGACCTTGCCCAACGCAAGCGCGGTGCTTTCGATGTAGAGCTGCCCGCTCTGCGTCAGGAAGGCTTCATCGCCGAAGTACTCCACGGGAAACAGCGTGGAAGTGCCTTCACACGCAGCGGGTGTCAGGATGGGCGGATCGGTGAGGACGAAGCCGTTATCGTCCAGGTAGTCGCGTGCCGCCTTGATGATCTCGGCGCGGATGCGCAGGATGGCGGATTGGCGCGGCGAGCGTATCCAGAGATGGCGGTGCTCCATCAGAAAATCGACGCCATGTTCCTTGGGCGTGATTGGGTAGGGCTGCTCTTCAGGCACCCGCTGGACGACTTCGACGTTTTCGATGTCGAGTTCGTAGCCGCCGGGAGCGCGTTCATCGGCGCGGACACGGCCGGTCACGATGACGCTGGATTCCTGGGTGAGGTGTTTGGTTGTCTCCCATACTTCGGGCGTGACGGCGGCCTTGGGCATGATGCCCTGCACGGTGCCTGTGCCGTCGCGAAAGATCGGGAAGAGTAACTTGCCGGAGGCGCGCATGTTGTAGAGCCAGCCGTGGAGGACGATGGTCCGGCCCTCGTGCTGCTTGAGCGTGGCGATGCTGGCGGATATGGGAGCAGTTACTGATGTGTCCGGCATGTGAGCTTCAGATTCCGAATTTTTCGAAGGTGGCGGCGGCGCGTTTTGCGATCCTGTCCGGTGTTTCGCCCAGCTCGTAATGAATTTCGAGCAGCGCGGCGGGTGAGCGCGGAGCGGTCTTGAGCGCGGCGATCGGAGCGTCCCATGCGATGGTGCCGTCGCCGGGCCAGAGGTGCGCATCGCGGTCATGATGGTTGTCGTGCAGGTGTGTCGACGCGATGAGGGGCAGCAGGGTTTCGAGCGACGACTCGACGCCTTCCATCAAGTGGGCGTGGCCGCTGTCGAAGCAGACGCCGACATTGGCGAAGTGGCCGACGCGGATGATCTCCGCGAGATTAGCCGGCGTGGTGACGTCGTTCTGGATGTTTTCCAGCAGCAGCTTGACGCCGAGGGGCGCGCCGAAGGCTTTCAGATGCTCGATCGCGGTGAGCGCGTGTTCGAGCGCAAGCTCGTTCCATTCGGAGTCGCGGTCGCCGATGTGCAGGATGAGGAATTGATAGGGAAGGATTTCGGCGGCTTCGAGCGCGCGCTTCACTTCGTCCATGGCATCGATGCGGTGGGATTTTTCCGTGTGAATCACGTTCACCGCCGGCATTCCGCCGCGGCCCATCTCCGAGTCGGCAAAGAGGGGCGCGTGCAGCGAGTGCGGCTTCACGCCGCTGGACTGGAACCAGTCGGCGATCTCGCGGATGTGCTGGCGGCTGGTGTAGTCGAAGTGCTGCTTCGCGGCGAAAACTTCGATGGCCTGCGCGCCGGAGCGGGCGAGCGTGTCGAGCAGGCCGGGATGCAGCCGGTTGCGAAGGAAGACGTGGGTGGAAATGGCTCGGAGCATGGGTGGGTTCCGCTCCCTATCTTCTCATTTGCCGGGCAGCTCAGTAGCCAGCCGCTTTTCCGTAGTGGTGCCGGTGGTCCTGGCCGCCTTCGAGCTTGCCGGTTTTTGGATTGACCGCGATGCATTCGCCGTCGCCCCAATGATCGCCCTGTTTCAGCGTGTAGCCCTCGGATTCCAGTTTTGTCGCAGTCTCGGCGGGGAAGCCGGCTTCGACCCTCAGGACGTCAGGCAGATACTGGTGATGGAAGCGCGGGGCGTCCACGGCCTGCTGGATATTGAGTCCACCCTCGGCAACGCTGAGGAAGACATTCAGCACGGTCGTGGTGATGGTGGGCCCGCCGGGCGAGCCGAGCACCATGGCTACCTTGCCGTTCTTCAGCACGATGGTCGGCGTCATGGCGGAGAGCGGGCGATGATGCGCGGCGATGGCATTGTTCGGGCCCTGGATAAGGCCATACATATTGGGCGCGCCCTGCTTCGAGGCGAAGTCGTCCATCTCGTCATTGAGCAGGAAGCCCAGGCCGGTAGCGGTGACGTGCGAGCCGAAGCCGTCGTTGAGCGTGGTAGTGACAGCGACAGCATTGCCGTCGGCATCGAGGACGGAGTAGTGCGTCGTGTCGACGGACTTCGATTCATCCATCTTGGCGGAAGGTGGAGGGGGCAGAAAACCGGCGGGGCGCTTCAGGTCCTTTGAGGGCGTGGGTTTGCCGGGCACGATGCTCTTACGCCAGGCTGCGGCATAGGCAGGGCTGAGCAGCGCGGATTGGGGGATCTTCGCGTAGTCGGGATCGCCGAGGTAGTCGGTGCGATCCATGTAGGCGCGGCGCATGGCTTCGGTGATGAGCTGGACCTCCGGCGCTGTGCGGTCGCCGAGCTTCGCGAGGTCATAGGGGCGCAGGATATTAAGCATCTCCACGAGGGCGATTCCGCCGGCCGAAGATGGCGGGGCGCTGAAGATTTTGTAACCGCGATAGGTGCCATCGATGGGCACGCGCTCCTTGACTTGATAGCCGGCGAGGTCGGCTTCGGTGATGAGCCCGCCATTCGCCTTCATGTCAGCGGCGAGCTTCTTGGCAATTTCGCCGCGATAGAAGTCGTCGGGATTATCGGCGATGCGCTTGAGGGTGGCGCCGAGCTCAGGCTGGCGGAAGGTGTCGCCGGACTGATAATACGAACCGCACTTCGCATCTACCTGGAAGATTCTGTGGGAGTCGGGGAATTTTGCAAGGTCGGGATCGTGGAGCTCCTCGGCTTCCTGGTCGGTGAGCACGAAGCCATCTTCCGCAAGCTTGATGGCGGGCGCGATGACGGCTTTCAGCCCGAGCTTGCCATAGTGCTTTTCCGCATAGGCGAGGCCGGCGACCGAGCCGGGCACTCCGACGGATTTGTAGCCGAGGGTGCTGGCGCCCGGAATGATGTTGCCGTTCGCGTCCAGATACATGTCGCGCGAGGCTGCGCCCGGGGCCTCTTCGCGGTAGTCGATGAAGAGGTCGCGCTTGCCATCGTGCGGCTTCGCGAAGTGGACCAGCATGTATCCGCCGCCACCGATGTTGCCGGCAACGGGATGGACGACGGCGAGAGCGAAGCCGGTCGCGACGGCAGCATCCACAGCATTGCCGCCCTGCTTCAGGATGGAGAGGCCGGCGTCGGAGGCGTCGTGGTGGACGCTGACGACCATCGCGTGGTCGGCGGTGACGGGAGTTTCGGGTTGTGCGCCGAGGGTGGGAGCGAGAAGCAGGATCGAGGAGAGAACA
>DASVAI010000418.1:0-4875 GCA_036376445.1 Acidobacteriaceae bacterium | reverse complement strand
GAGCAGGAAGGGCGCGAGCACTTGCGGGTTTGCCCACTCCAGTTCCCATCCGCGTTCGATGGCGACCAGACGATAATGGCCGGGAAGAATGCCGGCGAGGGTAAATGTGCCGTCGGAATCGCTCTGGTCGCGGCGAAAGAGGATCTGATTCTCGCGCGGGTGATCGGGAACCAGCAGCACCATCGCCGCGCTTGCGCGATGCCCATTGTGCATCACGACGCCGTCGATGCGGCCGTAGCTGCTTCCGACCAGCACCTGCAGGCGCGGCGTTGCGCCGGCTCTTACGGTCAGGACGCGACCGGTGAGCGGGGCTCCGGTGGCGGAGACGCTTGCGAGGTAATGGCGATTGATCTGCCCGAGCACCTCATACGTACCCGGCGGCACGCTGATCGTGAATTCGCCTGCGTCATTTACACGACCGAAGTAGGCGCGATGGGAGTGCATGACGACGAGCGCCATACCGGAATCTCGCGGCAGATTGCCTTCACTCAAGATCACTTTTCCGGTCACCGTCACGTCGTTGTTGTTTTCCGCGTCTTCTATCTGTGCAGAACCTTCACCCACATCGGCTGAAAAATGAGAGACGGTCTGGTGATTGCCTTCGGTTGTTGTCAGGGCGACGTCGTAGTGCCCGGGGAGCAGGCCGTCTATCTCCACTGCACCCGTTCCATCCGGCGTCATGGAGGCGGGCACGTCTTCCGGTTGGCCGAAGACCGAATGGCTCATGGAGACGCCATAGCCACTCCTCAGCGCGGCTTCCGACATGGGAATGCGCAGGTGCATCGCCTGCTCCGCATGAAGGATGAAATCGGCCTGCAGGCGGTCTCCGCCTTTGAAAGGGATGGGTGTCGCCGCGTCGGATTCGGTCACGTCGGGGTAGTAGGTTGTTGGGAAGGCGACATCCAGGGCGGCACTGTCCGAACCGGCGCCTGGAGGCGCGTGCTGCTGTATTGCGTACCAGGGGCGGGCAGAGACAGAAAGGAAGTATGCGCCGGGCTGGATGTCTGCGATTTCGTAAGCGCCGCGATCGTCGGTCAGCGTTCCAGAGGCGGCCTGCGTGCTCCGGATGCCATCCGTGTCCTGATCGCGAAAGAGTTTGACCTGCGCCTGGCGCACGGGCTCGCCCGCATCGTCCGTTACGGTGCCGGAAAGGATTGCGCCCGGCGTGAGCTCGAACAGGAGGCCTTCGGAGACGAGGCCCGGGCCGACGGCGATGGCTGTTGAGTAGTTGTCATGCTGCTCGTAGGCCTGGGTAAGAAAGCCGTGCTTGCCTGCGGTGAGCCGGTACTTGGCGGGCTGAAGCTGGTCGAAGGAGAAGCGGCCATCTTCGTCGGTCAGCACTGTGTGTGACTCAAGCCCGCGCTTGACCTCCGTAATTTCCACGAAGGATCGGGAGAGTGCCGTCCCGCTGCGCGCAGCAACAACGCGCCCGCTGATGCGGTAACCCCGCGCTGCCTGGTCTGAAGCAGCTGACGAGATGCCGGCAAGCTGCGCTCGCGCCGGAGAGACGCAACAGACCGCAAGCAAGAGAGAAACGGTCACCAGACTGGAGGAGAGATGCGGCCGGCGTCGGCTCATTGCGGCTGCGGCTCCTCGTCGACGGCATCCAGCTGCACATCCGCGCCGCCGCCCGGCGCAAGCTCGACGCGCTTGCCTAACGTTTCGTAGCGGCGGAGGCTTTCGGGATCGCGGAATGCCAACTGCGCCGAGTAGCGCATGGCCAGCAGCAGATATTGTCCGGGTGGCAAGCCGTCCAGAGAGGCCCTGCCGTCGGAGGATGTCGTGAATGTCTGCGTATCGCGAGTCAGGTTGCCCAGAGGGATGGCATAGATATAGGCAATTGCGGTGCCGCTTCCTCCTGACACGGAGAGCTTCATTGAAGAGGTGTTATCGCGGAGCACAACGCTGATCGTGCACCCGCCAGCACTGCCTGCGATGACAAGCGGTTCACGAGTCAGGTCCGTGCCTCCGCACAACGCCGACGCGACATACCATGGCGGTTGCGTCTGCGCCTGCAACATGTATTTGCCGGGCGGGAGATTGTGAATCAGCAGTGGTCCGTCTGCCACCGTACCCCGATTGAAATGCGCCGGGGCGCCGGGACGCTCGGCGTAGTATGCGGTTGGATAGCGATCGGATTCAGTGGACACAAGGCCGATTCCGATTGGTGGTGCTTGTTCAGCGGACGAACGGGGGCCCTCCGGAGGCATGGCCGGTGATTGCGGGTTCGCGGTTGTCGCAACTTTCTCTTGGGAGATCTCCACACCCACGGTGGCCATAGGTTCCAGTGTCAGTTGCAGATGATTGGCCTGCCCTTGCGTAACCGTCACTGATCTGCTGGCGAAGAGGCGAACCGGATTAACGCCGGTCCCGCCGAGCTGATTTCCACTATTGGGCGCCGGTTCGAAGCCCTCCACGCGCAATTCAAAGGTGCCGGAGGGCAGGAACATGCGGACTTCACCGGTCTCCGGATTACGCCGCAGCGATGGATTGATCTCCGCGCCATCTGCTGTGCGGACGGTGAAGTTGGACCAGCGATGCTCAGGTGCACCGCTCACGGCGATTGGGACCGGGTAAAGTGGCTCGAGGTGGGTGCTCAGATCAACCTCCAGATGGTCGCCGGCATGTATTTTGAGGGCGCCCGCTCCATTGGCTCCCATGACGGGATAGTTCACCGGAACATATCCGGCGGCAGCTTCTCCATCGGGAGCTCCGTCCTGCGTGAACGAGGTTTGGATCGCATACTCTCCGGCGGGCAGTTCTGCAATGCGGAACTCTCCTTCCGCATTGGTTGTGGCGGAGTTGCGCGTTTGCCAATACTTCAGCCCGTTGCTCACGGCAAGCGTTCGCAAGGAGACCGGAATTCCTTCGAGAGGTTCGCCGCCGGAGTCTGTCACATGGCCGGATACGATTGCTTCGGGGACGAGCCTGATCTCGACCGGGCCGGATTGGCTGTCAGCGGGAGGCGATGACATGACTGCCGGACCGATGTCCTCAGGAAAGTAGCCTGGCTTGGTAGCAGATGGAACGCCATAGCCGTTGACATCCGTGAGCTCGAAATGGCCCTCGGTATCGGTGAGCACCGCACGCTGACCAAACTGCACCAGCGCGTGTGAGATGGGCTGGTCGGTCAAGCTGTTGACTACCAGTCCGGAGATTGTCCGCGGCTTTAGCTGCTCCGGTCCCACGAGAGCCTGGCCCCACAGTGCCGAGGAGAAGGTTAGCCAGACACAAAGCATAGAAAGCGGCGCCAGCCTGCGTATGCACATTGCCCGGGTCCCGTCGTGAAGATTGACTCAGAGATCGCTACGAGGTTAGCCGCTGGGGCGAACTCACGCCAGTGTGATCTGGTTGCGGCGGAACTGCGCCGGCAGTTAGAGGCAAGAACTAGTCCGATGTGGGTGTGTGGATGGAAGCAAGCGATGACCCACTCGCAATCATCGAGGGCACTTTGCGGTGGAATCCCGGACAATCAACTCCGGCTGCAGGAGATGCAACGTATCGGAGCGGCCCGGACGTTCACCTGCGGCCTGTTGTGCCTTGGGGGCGTCGAGCGAGTTCAAGACCCATTCGGCTGCGAGGCTTCCCATCTGCTCCATCGGTTGCCGGATGGTGGTAAGCCCGGGCGTGCAGACGGCGGCGTGCGGCACATCATCGAAACCGATCACGGAACAATCCTGGGGAACGCAGCGCCCAGCCTGGCGCAGCGCGCGGATCGTTCCTAGCGCGGTCAGATCGTCGAACGCCAGCATCGCGCTGAACTCTACCTTTTCGTCGATCATCGCGGCGGTGAGCCGATAGCCCTCCTGGAATCCGGAGATCGGTTCGACGGCCGGCGCGAGCTGGCGGATGCGGCGCGGGGCGAGCGTAAGGCCTGCCTCAGAAGTGAAGCGCTGGATTCCCTGCCAGCGGCGCTCACTGTCGGAAAGTTCGGAAGGGCCACGCAGCACTGCGATTTCCCGGTGACCGAGCTCGTAAAGGTGTTGCACCGCCGCGTATCCGCCGGCTTCGTTGTCCACCTGCAGGGATTGCACGCCGCTCGCGGTGAGGTCGCGTCCCACGCCGATGGTGGGTGTCTGGTCTTTCACAAAGTCGGCAAGCGAATCGAACTCACCGAAGAGCCAGTTCGCAATCACGATCAATCCTTCGACGCGACGTTCCAGCATCATCTTCATGTGGCGCTCGAACTGCCCACGCTGGTTGTACGCGATCATGATGATGGGCAGATACGTCGTGGCATACAGCGCCTTCTCAATGCCCTGGAGGATCAAGGTGCAAAATGGATCCGAGATATCCGATACCATGACGCCGATGGTGTGGCTGCGGCGGCTGCGCAGCGAGCGGGCGAAGGCGTTGGGGCGATAGCCGAGTTGACTTGCGGCCCGACGAACACGTTCCTTGGTTGCATTCGCGACGTAGCGGGAAAGCGGCGCCTCGTTCAATACGATGGACACGGTAGAAACGGAGAAGCCACTGAGTCGAGCTACATCGGCGAGTGTGACGCGACTGGCCAACAACTTCGGTTTCTGCACGCAACTCACCTGTCAGCAATGAGATTAAAACATGATTACGCAAGCGTGACTCGACGAAACTATCCAAGGCTCCGCCTGGTATAAAGCTGAAAGGGAATCAAGAAGACTACGAATATCCCGGTGCGTCCTTCCATTCGGCGATCTCTTCCTGCGTGAGCGGCAAGGGCAGCACGCGGCCCTCGCCGCCGGACCGGAATGAAGTTTCCAGAATAGCCATCACGGCGATTGCGTCTTTGGCTGTGATCTTGGGCGAACGGCGATTTTGAATCGCGTCGCGGATATCGACGTAGTACTGCCGCTGATCTCCTTTGGGAGCCGGGACCTGCTCGCGCGCGCCAGTTGC
>DASVAI010000326.1:0-2172 GCA_036376445.1 Acidobacteriaceae bacterium | reverse complement strand
GTAATCGACGGAGGCCAGATGGTCAATCTCAAAGCCGCTCGAAACCAGATCGAGGGAGCCATCGTGATGGGCGTGGGCATGGGCATGCTCGAACACACCATCTACGACCCGCGCAACGGGCGCCCCGTCAATTGCAACATGGCTGATTACTTGATGGCCACCAACGCGGACTGCCCGGAGATCGACGTTACCTTCCTCGATTATCCCGACAAGCTGCTCAACCCGCTCGGCTCGCGCGGCGTCGGCGAGATCGGTCTCGCTGGCGTGGCCGCAGCCATCACCAACGCCGCCTACCACGCCACCGGTGTGCGCGTGCGCGAAATCCCCATTCGCCTCGAAAACCTAATGCAGCCGGAGAAGTACACAGCATAAGAAATTCGCCATCACCACCGAAGCCGATAAACAGCTACCCTTGTCATCCCGACCGGAGCGAAGCGAAGTGGAGGGATCTGCTGTATCTTCCGTTCAGTACCGGCGCGAAGCGCCGCTCAAGGTATCAACTAACCCGCGCCGCAACGGTCCGATTCACCAGCTTCCCAATCCCGCTGATCTCAATCGCTACCTCTTCGCCCGGCCGCAGCCATCGCTGCGGCGTTCGTCCCAGCCCCACGCCTTGCGGCGTGCCGGTACTCACAATGTCGCCAGGCACCAGCGGCACCACCGCCGAGATATACCCCAGCACCGCCGGCACATCAAAAACAAAATCGCGCGTGTTCGCCTGCTGCATGGTTACGCCATCGATCGTGAGCCGTACATCCAGATTGTGCGGGTCGGTAAGCTCATCCGCAGTCACAATCCAGGGCCCAATCGGACAGAACGTCGGAAAGCTCTTCCCCAGCGTCCATTGCGAGGTTGCAAGCTGCACATCGCGCGCGCTCACGTCGTTCAGAATGGTGTAGCCAAAGACGCACTCGCGCCAGTTCTCACGCGTCACATGTGTGGCAGGCTTACCGATCACCACCGCAAGTTCCGCTTCATAATCCGGCTGCGTGCTGTTCGCCGGCAGCACAATCTCGCTCTCCGGCCCGGTAATCGCCGAGGGCAGCTTCATGAAGATTGTCGGCACCGCCTGCACCGCCATCTTCGACTCCGTCGCGTGGTCCTGGTAATTCAGCCCCACGCAGAAAATCCGCGGCGGCCGCAGCATTGGCGCCAGCAGTTCCACACTCGCCAGCGGGACCTGGCCTGTCCTTCCGGCAGGCTCCTTCGCTGCCTCCCACGCCTGTGGCCCGGCCGCGATAAGGCTCTCCGCATCGACATACCCCATATCCTGCAGCGGAAACACGATGCTTCCTTCCAGCAGTCCGGCTTCCGGCGCTGCACTGCTGCTTCTCCGAAACGTAACCAGCTTCATGCCAATTCCTTCCACACCTTCCCGTCAGGAAAGGAATACTCCGCAAGCGTCGCGGGAAAGATCTCCGCGCTGTATCCCGGCTGGCTGGGCAGCACGTAATGCGCATTGCGAATACGCACCGGGTCGACAAAGTGCTCATGCAAATGGTCCACATATTCGGTCACCCGGTTTTCCAGCGATCCCGAAATCGCAATGTAATCAAACGCAGAAAGGTGCTGCACATACTCGCACAGCCCAACGCCGCCGGCATGCGGGCATACCGGCACGCCGAACTTCGCCGCCATCAGCATCACGGCCAGGTTTTCGTTCACCCCTGCCAGCCGGCAGCTATCGATCTGGCACACATCGATCGACTGTGCTTGCAACAGCTGCTTGAACATCACGCGATTCTGGCAGTGCTCGCCCGTTGCAATACGCACGCCCGTCTCCCGCCGGATCCGCGCATGCCCCAGGATGTCATCCGGGCTCGTCGGCTCTTCCATCCACCACGGGTTTAGCTCCTTCAGCACGCGCGTGCGCTCGATTGCCTCCAGCACACCCCAGCGCTGGTTCGCGTCCATCATCAGCTTCGTGTCATCGCCAATCTCGCGGCGCACCAGTCGCGCGCGTCGCAGATCGTCCTGCGGTTCGCCGCCCACCTTCAACTTGAAATGACGCCACCCCTGCGTCAGCGCCTCGTCACACAGCCCGCACACTTTCTCATCCGAAAAACCGAACCACCCCACCGAAGTCGTGTACGCGGGATAGCCCGTCCGCTCCAATTCAGCGATCCGCTCCTCCCTGCCCGCGCGTCGATTCCGCAGTAATGTCAGCGCTTC
>DASVAI010000311.1:0-20041 GCA_036376445.1 Acidobacteriaceae bacterium | reverse complement strand
TGCCGATCGCTCAGCCAGCTATTCATCCACGCCACCGTCTCGCGAATCACCCTGCTGAACACCGGATACGGAAAGCTCTGCCACGCATGCACGTAATTCGCTAGCAGGCCGGCATTGTCATAGAGCATCTTCTCGAAGTGCGGCACCACCCATCGCTCATCCACGGAGTAGCGATGAAAGCCCCCGCCCACGTGGTCGTAGATGCCGCCCTCGGCCATCTTCGTCAACGTCACCAGCGCGGCCTCGCGCGCCTTCGCATCGCCTTTGCGGGCGGCGGCATCGAGCAGCAGGTCCATCGCCGCCGGATGCGGAAACTTCGGCTGCGCGCCAAACCCGCCATGATGCGGGTCGAACTGCGCGATCGCCGAGTGCACCAGCTTCTCCGTGATCACCGGACTCAGCGATCCGCTGCGCCCCGCAAACGCCTCGCCATGCTCGATCGCCGCCAGGATCGACGCGGCGGACTCAAACACCTCTTCGCGCTTCGTCTTCCAAGCGTCGGCCATTGTCAGCAGCAGCCGCTCGATCCCCGGTCGCCCGTAGCGATCGTGCCGAGGAAAATATGTCCCGCCAAAGAATGGCCTGCCATCCGGCGTCAGGATTGCGGTCAGCGGCCAGCCGCCCTGCCCGCTCACCGCCTGCACCGCCGCCTGGTAGCGGCTATCCACATCGGGGCGCTCATCGCGATCCACCTTCACCGCCACGAAACGCTCATTGATCAGCGGCGCCAGCGACTCGTCCTCATAGCTCTCACGGTCCATAACGTGGCACCAGTGGCACCACACAGCGCCAATATCCAGCAGCACTGGCTTGTCTTCGCGCGCAGCCTGCGCAAACGCCTCCGGCCCCCACTCCTGCCACTGGATCGGCTGGTGCATCGCGGAACGCAGATAGGAAGAGCGTGCGCGGGCAAGCGCATTGGCGGGCTTTGCGGGTGTTTCGGTCTCAGCCATGACTTCAGTTTAAGATGCCGCCTGCTCGCCGGAAGGCGCGCGATCCATGCGCCGCTTGCTCAGCAGGATGTACATCCACGCGGTCACCAGCGTGAACGATACAGCCAGCAGCCCATACGGAATGAACAGTGCATATTTGTGGAGAAACGTGATGGCCGAACGGTCCCGGAATAGCGTCGGCTTTGTGAGCCCAAGGGAAAGCGCAGCAAGAACCGCGACCACCGGCACAGCAAAACGCCACCGCACCAGCAGGCAAGGACGAATCGTCATCACCAGCGGCAGCACTACCAGCACCCAGGCCGCCGTCACCAGCACGAGCGACCATAGTCCCCAAGCCAGCAAGCCATAGAACAGCGTCTGAACGAACAGCTTTGTCGCGCCTTCGCTGTCGCGCACCGCGACGATCAGATTCAGCGGCAGACAGGCGATCTGCGCCGCAAGCCAGCCCGCTGCTCCACTCAGCGCGGCGTAGCCCAGGCGCCGCCAGCGGGACATTGCTGCATCGCTCGCCATCCGTTCTATGCTACGAGCCGGCTCGCGATCTCCGTATAGAGATCGATCGCCTCGAATAGCTCTCGTTTCGCCAGTCGTTCATCTAGCGTATGCGCCACATGGATGGAGCCCGGCCCCAGCAGCAGCGGCTCGCCCCAGTTGCTCAGCTCCGGGATATCGGTGCCGAACGACGCCACCATCGTTTCGAGTCCCGCGATCGCCTTCAGCCGTACGAACGGAAGCTCTAACGTGTACTCCAACTCCGCCAGCCCGGCCACTGCTTCCGCCAGCGCAGCCCGTGTCGATTGCGATGAGCCAACCAGACGCACCATCACCTGAGCCAGCGCTTTGTCCGCAATTACGTTCGGCGCGCGACCGCCTTCGATCAGGCCGATGTTCAGCGTGCTTGGTCCGATCCCCGGCTCTTCGGGCAGTTCAATCTTCAAAATGTTATCTAGCGCCTGGATCAGTTTGTGGATCGCGCTCTCGCCCAACTCCGGATACGCCGAGTGCGCCATCTTTCCGGTTGCCCGGACAGCCGCGCGCAGCACGCCCTTGCTGGCCAGCCCCAGCCGGTTCTCGGTCGGCTCGCCATTGATAAGATAACGACTCCCCTTCGGCTGCTGGTTCGCGACCTTGGCGCCAGCCGAGTCACGCTCTTCCCCTACAACAAACAGCATCCCGGCTTTCACGCCACCAGCGCACAGGCGCTCTGCAGCCGCAATCTGCGCCGCGATGATTCCTTTCGCATCGCAGGCGCCGCGCCCATAGATGGTCTCGTCGTCCTCTCTGCTCGAGAAGAACGGCGGCACCGTGTCTATGTGCGTCGAGAAGACCACATCCGGTCGCTCACCCGGCAAGCTCGCGTACACATTGAAGCGATCCGTCGTTGCTCCGTTTTCGCCTTTGCTGGCAACGTGCATCTTCTCCACGGCGAAGTCTCGCGCATCCAACAACTCAGCCAGGAATGCGCCCGCAGCGCCCTCGCCATAGCTGGTCGATTCAATGTCGATGAGTTGCCGTGTCAGTTGCACCGGATCAAGCGTCATGTGTTCAGTCAGCATACCTGAGGCTCGCTACAATCGAATGCGATGTCTACCATCTCCCATCGCCTCGAGACGCTCACCATTCCTGGCCCTGCCGGTAAGCTCGAAGCGCTGTTCATCGAAGGCCAACCGGGCGCGCGGCATAGCGCACTCATCTGTCATCCGCATCCGATGGGGGGCGGCACCATGCATAACAAGGTCGTCTATCGCGCCGCCAAAACCATGCTGTCGCTCGGCCTCCCCACCCTGCGTTTCAACTTCCGCGGCACAGGGCTGAGCGAAGGCGACCACGACGAAGGCCGCGGCGAGCAGGACGACGTTCGCGCCGCACTCGAATGGCTGCATGAGCGAAACCGACTCCCCGTGCTTGTGGTTGGCTTCTCCTTCGGCGCACATGTCGGTCTGCGCGTGTGCTGCAGTGACACTCGCGTTCCCGGCTTTGCCGCACTCGGACTTCCCGTCGCAGCCGAAGGTCGCCACTATCGCTATAGCTTTCTCGCAGACTGCTCTTTGCCGAAGCTGTTCATCAGCGGCGGATCCGATGAGTACGGCCCAACCGCAGAGCTTCAGCAGATTGTCGCCGCTGCATCGGAGCCGAAGAGCCTCGTCGTTATTCCCGGAGCAGACCATTTCTTCGTCGGCAAGCTCGAGCAGATGCAGAACGCGCTGCGCGAATGGCTCGTGGCCCGTTACTTCCACGAATTGCAACAGGGCGCGACACAGATGAGATGACCGCACAGCGCGACCATCCCGAGCCTCTGCGCAGTCTCCGCAAAGATGCGGGTGCCATCTTTGCTCACACGCTCGAAGCCTGCGGCGTCGACCGCGCCTTCCGCGAGCGCCTGCGCGTCGAAGACTCGACGATCGTGGTGGAACATCCCTTTTCCCCCGAACGATCCCGCCCGCCCCTCCAGATCGATCTCCGCCCCTTTCGCAAAATCCTGATCGTGTCCTTCGGTAAAGCAGCCGTTCCCATGATGGAGTCGCTGCTTGCCATTCTCCCTCGCAAACCGCGCATCCATGGCGTCTGCAGCGCTCCGGCGAAACCGGCAAAGCGCGACTGGCGCATCCGCTACTACGCCGGTGGCCATCCGGTACCAAATCGCGACTCCTTGCGCGCCGCGCGCCGCGCGCTCCGCATGCTTCGACGCGCATCGAAGACAACGCTCGTCCTCTACCTCATCAGCGGAGGCGGCAGCGCCCTCATTGATCTGCCGCTCGATCCAACTATCTCGCTCGCCGACCTGGTCAGCTTCCATCGGGCGCTGATCGCTTCCGGCGCGCCAATCGCAGAGATCAATACCCTGCGCAAACATCTCTCCGCGGTCAAGGGCGGCCGACTCGCGGAGGCGGCCGCTCGCGCGACCAAGCTCACCCTTCAGATCGTCGACGTTCCGGCGAGCCATAGCGATGCGGTCGCGTCCGGCCCCACGCTCGAAGATCCTTCAACCGTCCAGGATTGCCGCGAGATTCTCGAGCGCTACCACCTGCTCGAAAACTTTCCTGCTTCCGTCCGCCGCTTCTTCAGCCGACCCGATCTGCCGGAAACTCCAGGCGACAAAGCCGCGATGAAATATGCAGCCGAAAAACGCGAGGAGGCGCGTAAGGCAGGCCGCAAAGTATTCGCATTTGGCTATCTGACAACTGCTCCCCTCGGCACCAATTGGCTTGCCACCGTGCTCTCCAACCGCGATCTCCTCCGCGCAGCACACGAAAAAGCAGCCGCGCTCGGATACGAAGTGGTCATCGACAACGCCTGCGATGACTGGCCATACGACAAAGCGGCCGACTATCTCGCAGACCGCCTCATAAAGGTGCGAGCACAACATCTCGGCCGCAAACTGTGCCTGCTCTCCGGCGGCGAGGTCACCGTCCACATCGATCGCGCGCCCGGTATCGGCGGACGCAATCAGCAGTTCGCGCTCGCCTGCGCGTTGCTGCTCGAAGAACGCCTTCGCGATCAGGCTATCGTCTGTCTCTCCGCGGGCAGCGACGGCGCAGACGGCAACAGTCCGGCAGCCGGCGCTTTCGTCGATCCCGCCACCGGGTCGCGCGCCCGCGCGCACAACCTCGACCCAACAGCAGCTCTGGCGAATTTCGACGCCGGAACGCTCTTCTCCGCGCTCGGCGACGGCATCGTCACCGGTCCAACCGGCAATAATCTCCGAGACCTTCGTATCTTCCTGAGCGCGTGAGCCCGCGACAGCTTCCCACACGCGCAGCTACGATACTCCCATGCGGATTCGCAAAGAATGGACCGAGTGGCACCTCACGCCGCGCGGCTGGGAACAGGGCTCCACGCGGCGCGAAGGCAGCGGCAATATCTGGCGTGACGAGCCCGCCGATCGCCTCATGAGCTGCCAACATGTTGAACTTCATACCTCAAGCGGTCCAAACATTCGCACGGAAGAGACATGGCGCACGAAGGACCCCGAGGCGCTTACTCGATTGGAAGCGGCACTCAAAAAGCACGGCCCGCCTCCCGCCCGGCTCGACTGAGCACATCCCCACGCCCGCAGCAGCGCGGGCGTGGTAGCTTTCACTTTGTCCATGTCTCTCAATAGATACCTTGTTCGCAGCACTGTGGTGGGTGCGCTCGGCGGGCTCCTGTTCGGCTTCGACACCGCCGTCATCTCCGGCGCGACCCGTACGCTTCGCCTTTATTTCCATCTTTCCGACCGCGAGCTCGGCATTACGGTCGCCATCGCCCTGTGGGGCGCCGTGATTGGCGCCATCTTCTCTGGCCTTCCCGGTGAGCGATTCGGTCGCCGCGATTCTCTCCGCGGCCTCGCCTTTCTCTATCTTGTCTCCGCCGTGGGCTGCGCCCTCGCCTGGAATCTTCCGTCGCTGATGGCCTTCCGCTTCATTGGCGGCCTGGCGATTGGCGGCTCGTCGGTCCTGGGCCCGATGTATATCTCGGAGATCTCTCCCGCCCAATGGCGCGGCCGCCTGGTTGGGACCTTTCAAATCAACATCGTCGTCGGCATCCTGCTCGCCTATCTCTCCAATTACCTCATCGGATTCGTGAACTCCGGCAACAGCGAATGGCGGTGGCAGCTTGGCATTTCAGCCGTTCCCGCGCTGCTCTTTGTCCTCATGCTCTTCGTTATCCCGCGCTCGCCGCGGTGGCTCTCCACACGGAACCGCATTGACGATGCCCGCCACGTGCTGGATCTCATTGGTAGCCCGAACAGCGAAGCCGAACTCAAGGAAATCGTCGCCTCGATTCACCTTGAGCGCGCCAGCGAGCCGTTGTTTCAGCGCAAGTACCGCTTCCCCCTCCTGCTCGCGCTCGCGACCGGGGCCTTCAATCAGCTCTCGGGCATTAACGCGATTCTCTATTACCTGAACGACATTTTCGCCAAGGCGGGCTTCGATCCCAGCCACTCTGGTTTGCAGGCGGTCGCCGTCGGCGCCACCAACCTCGTCTTTACACTGATCGCGATGTCGGTCATCGACAAAGTTGGTCGGAAGGCGCTCCTGCTGGTCGGCTGCGCCTCACTCACCGGCTGTCTCGCCGCCATATCTGCCATTTTCTGGACCCACGCTCACCAGGATTGGCTCGTCTGGCTGCTGATGGCCTACATTGCCTGCTTTGCCGTCTCCCAGGGCGCCGTCACCTGGGTCTACATCGGCGAAATCTTTCCCACCCGCGTTCGCTCCAAGGGCCAGAGCGCCGGCTCTTCCGCCCACTGGGTTGTAAACGCGCTCATCTCCGCGGTCTTTCCCTCGCTCGCCGCGACCTCCGGCGCATACCCTTTCATGTTCTTCGGGGCGATGATGGCCGTGCAGTTTGTGATTGTTCTCCTGATCTACCCTGAGACCAAAGGCATCAGCCTGGAACAGATGGAGCACAGGTTGCACATCGAGTAATGTCGGGGTTATCATCCCGGGTACTCCCCAAAAAGGGGCATTTCCGATAAGGGAACGAAAGCGTTTTATTTCTTTCTGGCTCAAGCAACCGTTTGCTTGGGCTCTTCATCCTTCCTACAACCAGCAAAAGGGGCTTAAACGACGAGACGATGCCGGCAATCCTGATTGTGGATGACAACCCTATCCAGGCTGTAACTCGACGCCTGATCCTCGAAAAAGCCCACTTTTCCGTTTCTCTCGCGGAGAGCGGCGCAGCCGCTCTCGAGAAATTCGAAGCTGGCGAACCGTTTGCAATGGTCATTACCGATCACTTAATGCCGGAAATGAACGGCCCTGAGCTGGTCAAGAAACTGCGCACACTCTCTCCCAGTCTGCCCATCGTCGTACTCAGCGGACTGCCGGAAGCTGAGGCCGATTACGAGGGACAGGACGTCTACTTCCGTCTCAAGCCAATCCAGCCAGAGGAACTGATCGGACTCAGCCGAACGCTGCTCTTTCCTCCTTACTTCCGCACCGCGTAGCCCCCCTCCCCGACTTGTAATTCCTTTGCGACGCATTGGCGCATCGGCCCGAGCTTTGCGACAATCGATCTGAGCCCCTGAACACCTTCCTGCTTGTCCGATGGCAGCGGAGACACTCTCGGGTGTTCTTTCTGTGACGTGAGAACACAAGGGCTCCCGCTGGTTCGTCCATGCCCACAGGAAACACGCCCCATGCCGGTCTTTGGTAGCTTCTCCCTACTGCTTGCGCTTGCGCTTAGCGTCTATTGTCTGCTTGCGGGCGCCTTCGCATTGCGCCAACTTGCCGTTCGCGCCCGTACCCGCATCGCGCCCGAGCGCCTTGCTGAGACCGCCCGCCGCGCCGGCATCGCCAGCTTTGTCGCCACCTCCGGCGCCGCATTCGCCCTCGTCTGGGCAGCCTTCACCAACGACTTCTCCGTCTCCTACATCCTCCACCACTCCAACCGCGCGCTCCCCGGCGCCTACAAGTTCGCCGCCCTCTGGTCTGGCCAGGAAGGCTCTCTGCTCCTGTGGGCATGGCTGCTCGCCACCTACGGGTTCGTCCTTCGCCTCCGCCACAGGGTTGATGTCCGCCTCACGGCTTACGCATCCACCATCCTCGCCGGCGTGCAGGTCTTCTTCCTTCTGTTGCTCAACTTCGCCGCGCCGCCCTTTGCATTGGTCCAGGGCGCTGTTCCCGCCGACGGCTTCGGCCTCAATCCGCTGCTGCAGTATCCCGAGATGGTGATTCATCCGCCGATGCTCTATCTCGGATACGTGGGCTTCACGGTGCCGTTCGCATTCGCGCTCGGCGCGCTCATGATGCGCTACCCGGGCGAGAAGTGGATTCACATCACCCGACGCTGGACCATGGTCACCTGGCTCTTTCTCACCTGCGGCATCTTCCTCGGAGCGCACTGGGCCTACTCGGTGCTCGGCTGGGGTGGCTACTGGGGATGGGACCCCGTTGAAAACGCCTCCCTCATGCCCTGGCTGACGGGCACCGCCTTCCTGCACTCGGTCATGATGCAGGAGAAGCGGGGCATGATGAAGAACTGGAATGTTTGGCTGATCTTTTCCACGTTCCTGCTCTCCATCCTCGGCACGCTCCTGACCCGCTCCGGTCTCGTCAGCTCCGTGCATGCCTTCGCGCAGTCCTCCATCGGAAGCTGGTTCTATGCCTTTCTCTTCATCGTGCTCGCGGTCTGCATCTTCACTTTCATCCTGCAGCGCGACCACCTCAAGTCCGATCACAAGATCGAATCGCTCGCCTCGCGCGAATCCAGCTTCCTCTTCAACAACATCATCTTTCTGGCTGCCTGCTTCACGATTTTGTGGGGTACGCTCTTCCCGGTAATCAGCGAATATGTGCAGGGCAGCAAGGTGACGGTTGGCGCACCGTGGTACAACCGCATCGCTGTCCCGATCGGGCTCAGCCTGCTCGCTCTCATGGGCCTGGGTCCGCTGCTTGCCTGGCGTTCTTCCTCGCTGCGCGCCATCCGCCGCAACTTTGTCCTGCCGTCCATTGCCACGATTGCCACCGCAGTCGCGCTGCTGGCAATCGGCGAGCGTCCATGGAACGATCAGGGCACGCTCTACTCCTTCGTCGCGTTCTCCGTTGCAGCCGGAGTCGTCACCGCAATCGCATCCGAGTTCCTCCGCGGCGCGCACGTCCTCCAGGTCCAGACCCGCAGGAATATCTTCGCTGCCATCCTGATGCTCGTTCGCCGCAACACACGTCGATACGGCGGATACATTGTCCACTTCGGCGTAGTGGTCATCTTCATTGGCCTGGCCGGCTCCGCTTTCAACCGCTCCGTCGAAAAAGAAATGGATTTCCGCCAGTCCATGCAGGTCGGCCCCTACACGCTCGTCTGCCAGGACTACACCCAGGACACCAACCTCAACTACGACAGCGAGTACGCTCTGCTCGATGTCTATCGCAACGGCAAGAAAATCACCCAGCTCGCGCCCGAGAAGCGCTTCTATAACGCGTCCCAGCAGGTATCCACGATGGTGGCAAATCACTCCACCCTCGCCTGGGACCTCTACGTGATCTACGCCGGCCAGAACCCCGACACAAACCGGCCCATCATCAAGGTCTTTCTCAACCCGCTGGTCGCCTGGATTTGGATCGGCGTCGTGATCGTCGCCATCGGAACGCTGGTGGCGCTCGTCCCGAACCTCACTACCGTTCTCTACCCCGCGCGCGCCAAGCAGTCGGCAAAGGCATCTACACCGCCACTCGTTAGCGAGGCGGCAACGATGCGAGGAGCCGACTGATGCGCCTCATCACAGCCTCGCAGTCGTGTCATCCCGAGCGCAGTGAGGGACCTGCCGTTTTCCGCAGTGGTCGCGGTCTCATCGGCCGGGCGCGTCGTGCGATCCTGGCGCTTCTTGTCAGCAGCGCCGTCCTCTTCGGCGCGCACGCCGCCGATACATTCAACGCCACCCGTTTCGACAAGCTCGGCCACAGACTGATGTGTCCCTGCGGCTGTAACCAGATGCTCGGCGAATGCAATCATGTCGGCTGCCCCGACTCCGACAAGATGCGCACCCAGCTCGCCGCCTCCATCAGCCGCGGCGACTCGGATAACGCCATCTTCCACGCCTTTGAAGATGAGTACGGCCCGCCGGTCCTCGCCGCGCCCATGTTCACAGGCCTGAACCGCTTCTCCTGGTGGGTGCCGCCCATCGTGCTGCTTGCCGGCATCGGCGGCGTCTTCTTCATCGTGCGACGCTGGCGTCCGCGCGCTGTTCCCATGCCCGTGCCCGCCACGGATCCGCATACCCTCGTCCTCGAACAGCGCATTCGCCACGAAACCGGAGGCGACATCCTATGATCCTCACCGTCTGCCTGCTGTTCACCGTCGCGATCTTCGTCTACGTCTTCTTCCCCGATCGCAACGTCGCCGCGCAGCGCGTCAAGACGCGCCTTGACTTCCTCGAAGAGCAGAAGGTCGTCCTCTACGACAACCTGCGCGACCTGAATTTCGAATACCGCGCCGGAAAATACCCTGAGGAAGATTACGTCGCGCAACGCGCCGCGCTCGAAGCGGATGCCGCCCGGGTGCTGGCCGAAATGGAACGCCTGCAGCAGCCGCAGATTCCGCGCCGGGCCTGATTCCCTTGCTTTCCATCGCGCTCGACCGTTTCGCCGTCCTCTCAGACATCCACGGCAACCTCCTCGCGCTCGAAGCGATTCTCGCCGACGCTGCCGCCGCGGGGATCACACAATACGTCAATCTCGGCGACCACCTGCAGGGACCGCTCGATCCTGCCGGCACCGCCGAGCGCCTCATGCCGCTTAATATCCCCAACATCTGCGGCAACTGCGATCGCATGCTCTTCGAGGAAGGCACGGTGACCCCGCCGGGCAGCACGCTCTTGCGCGCAACCGCGATGCGCTCACGCTGGAGCACAAGGCGTGGCTCGCCGCCATGCCCCAGACCCTGAGCTTGACCCTTACCCTGGATGACGTTCTTCTCTGCCACGGCACTCCGTGGGCCGATGATGTCTATCTGCTAGAAGAAGTCACGCCCCAGGGCGCCCGTCTCAAACGCACCGGCGAGATTGCTCCTGTGCTCGACAGCATCAAGGCCCGGCTCATTCTCTGCGGCCACAGCCATCTGAGCCGGACCGTTCAGATGCCGGATGGCCGACTTGCCGTCAACCCCGGCAGCGTCGGACTTCCCGCCTACTCCGACGAGTCGCCCTATCCGCACATCATGGAGGCCGGCAGCCCGCATGCGCGCTACGCCATCCTTACCCGCTCCGGCAGTTCGTGGCAGGTAGACCACCGCGCCGTGGCTTACGACTGGAACGCCGCAGCACATCTTGCCGTTCGCAATCACCGTCCCGACTGGGCCGCATGGCTCCGAACCGGACGTGCCTGAAGTGCTATTGCTCTCTCAAATCCTCAGCTATTCCGGTAACTTCGCAGTATCCTTATCAGGATTCCGACATGAAACGCCTGTTGCATATCCCGCTACTTCTGTTTCTCCTGTTGCTGATTGCCCCTTCACTGGCGGCTGCCACCATCAAGGGCACTATCACCAATGGCACCAGCAATAAGCCGTCCGTCGGCGATGATGTGATTCTCATCTCGCTGCAGCAGCGGATGCAGGAGACCGCGCGGACCAAGACCGACGCGCACGGCCGCTACTCCATCGACCTCCCCGATCAGGGCATGCACCTTATCCGGGTGGACCACGAAAAAGCCTCTTACTTCCAGCCTGCCCCGCCAAACACCGACACCGTCGACGTGACTGTCTTCGACGTGGCCGCCACCGTTCCGGGCATCACGACAGAAGCCAACGTCATCCGTGTCGAGACCGATCCGCAGGGCCTGCACGTCACGCAAAGCTACTTCGTCAAGAACGACTCCACGCCGCCGCGAACCCAGTTCTCCAGCCACTCCTACGAGATCTACCTGCCGCCGGACGCAAAGGTCGAAGGCGCAGCCGCGATGGGCCCCGGCGGCATGCCTGTTGCCTCCTCGCCCGCGCCCATGGGGGAGAAAGGCCACTACGCGTATCTCTTCCCGCTGCGTCCCGGGGAAACGCAGTTCCAGGTCACCTATGGGCTGCCCTATTCCGGTTCGGCAAAGTTCACCCCCAGGCTGGCCGACAAGGCGGACAACGTCGTCGTCATGGTCCCTAAGAGCATGACCTTCACGCCTGATCCGTCCACGCCCTACCAGCCCATCAACGACGACATCAATGCGCAGACGTTCGTCGCAAAAAATGTAGGCCCGACCCAAGCGCTCGGCTTCTCCGTCTCCGGCTCCGGCGCCCTCCCCCGCGATGTCCAGACCGCCCAGTCCAGCAATCAGCCCAGCGCGGCCCAGGACAACCGCCCCGGCGGCGGCCTCGGCAATCCCATCGACACACCGGGACCACTCGACAAGTACAAGTGGTGGATTCTCTCCGGGATCGGCCTCCTGCTCATCATTGCCGCCGCGTTCTTCCTCCGCCGTCCGGCTCGCCACAACGAGGACGAGCTCGCCTCCGTGCTTCCGGCCGAGCAATATGCCGCCCCGCTCACCTGGACGCAGGGTGAGGCCCCCGCGGCCACGGTCGCGCCAGTGCCCGTGCGCCCGGCCGAGCCGGACTCCGAAGCCCAGCGCGTCGCCCTCCTCAACTCGTTGAAAGAAGAGCTCTTCGCGCTCGAAGCGGACCGCGCCAAGGGAAACGTCGGCGAGGTGGAGTATGCCGCGCACAAGCAGGCGTTGGAGGCAGTCATTCGCCGCGCACTCAATCGCTAAAAACCCCAGCGAATCGTTCCTGTAATTGATCCAGGTTGTAACTGGGCTCCGTAAGTTCGTCATGGGTCTACGTATTTCTGTATCAAACTCCGGGAATTGAGATCGATTGAGCCGCATTTCGCCCCTAAGCTACTGACCATTAAGCGTCAATTACCGCTCCTCTGACTGGTATGCAACGTGCCTCAAAAGTTGCAACGTCATATCAGAGGAGTTCTCCTTGAACTCGTATTCCACGAAAAAACATAGCTTTCGGAAGGCGGGAGCGACCGGCATCCTCGCTCTGGCAACATTCATTCTGGGCTCGGTGACCATCCCCACCCCGGCCGCGTTCGCGCAAGCCACCCCTACGAGCGGCGCCATCCAGGGCACGATCAGTGACCAGTCCGGTGCAGCGGTTCCCGGCGCGCAGGTCACCATCACCAATACCAGCACCAGCACGTCGCGTACCGTCACCACAGATTCTGCCGGCTTCTATAACTCCGGCTCTCTGAACGCCGGACAATACGCCATCTCCGTGGCTGCTCCCGGCTTCCAAAAGCTGGAATCCTCGATCGGCGTCAACGTAAACGTCGTCTCAGGCGGAAACTTCAAGCTACCTGTCGGCCAGAGCAGCACCACCGTCACCGTGCAGGCCGGTGCGCTCCAGGTAAACACCGAGCAGTCGACGGTGCAGAACACCCTGAGCACGGCGCAGATCGACACCCTCCCGGTGAACGGGCGCAACTTCCTAGACCTGGCTCAGCTCGAGCCGGGTGTCCAGCTCCAGAGCGGTGAGACCTTCGATCCCACCAAAGCCGGCTACTCAGCCCTCTCCTTCAGCGGACTCGCCGGACGCACCACCCGCATCCAGCTCGATGGCCAGGACATCACCGATGAAACCGTGGGCACGACGATCTTCAATGTCTCCCAGGGTTCCGTCGATCAGGTGCAGATTGCGCGTTCGACACAGGACGTCACCGGCGACATCACGTCTACTGGCTCGGTCCAGGCCGCTACCCGCTCCGGCACCAACGCCTTCCACGGCAATCTCTTCTATGATTTCCAGGATCACAGCGTAGGCTTCGCCAAGGAGCGTGCCGTCGACACGCCCTTCCAGCGCAACCAGTTTGGCGGCTCGGTCGGCGGTCCCATCATCAAGGACAAGCTATTCTTCTTCGGCAATGCGGAGCGCATCAAGCAGGACACGGGCACGGTCTCCACGGTGGGCTCGCAATTTGCGGGGATTCTGGCGCAATTCCCCTTTGTCCCGTCGCCCTTCCGTGAAACCTACTCCACCGCTCGTCTCGACTGGGCCGGCTGGCACGGCATCCATTTCTTCGCTCGCGCTAACTATGAGGTGAACTCCGCAGTCTCGGCCTTCGGCAAAGGGTATTCGATCTACGCCAATCGCGATAATACCCCCGGCATCGCCGGTGGCGCGGACTTCTCGACTGCCCACACCACGCACAGCGTCCGCGTGAGCTACGAGAAGTTCCACAACTTCATCGCCGACGCAGTAAGCCCCACGAGCACCTACTATGGCGTCCCGGGCATCGAGTTCTACTTCCCTGCCCAGGGCCTTTATAGTGGTCCCAACTACCTCGCTCCCCAGCAGACTTATCAATCCGACAAGCAGTTTCGCTATGACGGAAGCTGGATCAAGGGGCAGCACAACATCCGCTTCGGCGCAGGCTTTAACCGCATTCTCGGTGGCGGACTGGCAAATTTCTTCGGCATCGCGCCACGCGTTAGGATCGACAGCTCAACCCAGCTCGGACCCGACCCGAGCAATCCTCTCGATTATGGCGCCTTCCGCGTGGTCCTGGGCAATGGACAGGGCTTCTTCACCGAGAAGCCCGGATTTGGCTATCCGGCAGGCGGTCAGGGCGACTGGCGCACATTTGCCTATGTCGCAGATTCCTGGAAGATCCGTCCGGACTTCACCCTCAATTACGGCATCCGCTGGTCGCGTGATACGGGCCGTTCAGACTCCGATCTCGCGCCCATCCCCTGCTCGGCGGTCGATGTTTCTCTCGCCGGCTACAACCCCTGCAGCTCGCCCTCCGACCGCCTGCTCGACCAGTTTGGCGCTGGCTTGGGCGCGCGCGTGAGGCAGCCCAACTTCGATCTAGGGCCGCAACTCGGATTTGCCTATAGCCCCGGCGGAACTGGCAAGACGGTCATCCGCGGCGGTATCGGCGTTTTCTTTGAGAACTCTGTCTTCAACAACGTTCTCTTTGACCGTCCGTTTAAGCTCGCAGAGGGTCGTTTCAACGCCAGCAAGACGCTGTGCAGCGGTTATGGAATCTACTCGTTCACCCTGCCGGGCACCAATACTGTGGTCGACAGCTACAACGGTGTTTCGATTCAGGACATCTGCAACAAGGAAACCATCGCTCAGTCCGGACCGGCATTTGCTGCCCTGCAGCAGGAATATCAGCAGGCCACGGCCAAGTCTCCTACCTCCGCCAATGGCGACTTTGTTGGCAACACCCTCGCGGTTCCAACCGCCGCGGGCTACGCTGCATATGCGCCGGATTTCAAGACGGCCTATGCGACGCAGATCAACATCGGTGTCCAGCGGGAGATGTGGCATGGCTCCGTGCTGAGCGTCGACTACCTCCATTCGGTTACCAACCACATCCAGCAGGCCATCGACACCAACCATATCGGTGACGCACGCTACTTCGACCCGGCCGCAGCCGCGGGAGCCATCCAGGCGACGCTTGCTTCTTGCGGTGTTGGCTCGATCGATGCTGCCATCGCCGCTTGCCCCGGCCTGTATCCAGACGGTGGCGGAGCGACAATCGCGGACTTCGCCAACAACGGACTCGATTCGGAGGTGCAGTTCAACGGCGGATATCCTTCGCCGGGATCGCTCGCCTTTCCCGGCATTAACCCAAAGGTTGGCCAAGGCTGGTTCCAGTTCCCCAGCGGCCGCGCCGGTTATGACGCACTGCAGGTGAACTTCCGCCAGCAAGCGCGCAATCCTCTCCCGGGAATCGCGGATTCGAACTTCGAAGCTTCGTACTCCCTCTCCCGCGAGGTCAACACCACGACGCCGGACCGTATCACAGGTGGCTCGGACGCCTTCTTCACCCCACAAGCGTGGGATTACAACCAGCCGACCCGCTTCATCGGTCCTGGCGAGTTGGATCGCACCCACATCCTGTCGTTCGGCGGCTCGGCCCACCTGAAGTACGGACCGCGCCTCGGCCTGATCGGCCACATCTACAGTTCACCCGCCACCAATCTGGTTATGGATACCACTACCGCGGGATCTTCCGGACAGATCTTCCAGACCGACTACACCGGTGACGGCTCGATCGGTGACGTCTTCCCTGGTACTAACCCCGGCGCGATGATGCGGCAGGTCAGCAACCACAACATCGGTAACCTGATCAACAGATACAACTCCACTATGGCAAACAGGCTAACGCCGGCCGGTCAAACCGTCGTCAACAGCGGCCTGATCAGCGCCCAGCAGATGCAGCGCCTTGGCGGTGTCATGCAGCCAGTCGGTCTGGTTACTGGTCAGGGTCAGACGCTCCGTAATTACCCGTTCCGGACCCTCGACGCCAACTTCACCTGGCCCGTCAAGCTGAAGTGGATCTCCGAGTCGGCAACGCTGGAACCCGCTGTTTCCATCTTCAACGTGGCTAACTTCGGCAACTACACGCTCAATAATTACGATCCTGAGCTGCTGAACTCACCGGGCGCCACGGATTTCAACTACCCGAACGCTCCGATGCCTTATCTGGCAAAGGACGCCAACCGCGTTACCCGCGGCTCCGGCACCTTTGACGCCGGCGACGCGCGGTCCATGCAGTTCGAGCTGAAATTCACCTTCTGATCGAACTACTCTCACACTAAAGGCTCTGCTCCGGCAGGGCCTTTATTTTGCCTAACGGAACCATTGCTCATCGGATATACCCAAAAAAAGGAGCCCCCGCTCTCGCGAGGGCTCCTTCCCACTGCTTACTTCACCAGCCTGGTCTTTCGTAACAAACGGTAGTGGTCCGTTTCCGCCGGGAAAACACCCGTCAATGCGCCATCTCTTCGTGAATGACCGGCAGCATCGGGAGATTGGCCGTGTTCCTGGCCTCGCGCATTACGGCGTCCAGGTGTTCCAGCACCTCTTCCACGCTCATGTTGTACATCTCGCGGCCATTGTCATAACCGTCTTCGATGCCACGTCTCAGGTAGTGCCCGGCGATCTGGGCCGCCAGCCGATCGGTGATGACGTTTCCGGTCTTCTTCTTGAACTCGACCCAGGCCACGGCGGGCATGGCGATCCAGACCGGGCGGTCATTCACCTCGAAGCGGACATCGATGGCGTCGGCATGGCGGGTGGCAATGGCAACGATGTTGGCCCGCCACAGGCAGTGCAGGGTCTCGCCCGTCCAGCGGTCTATGACGTCAAATTCCTCGTACATGGTGCTTTCAGCTTAGAGCATTTTGCGGGCTGCCGCAGCCAACGCGATATTCGGGCGCCGCGGCAGGGGAACAAGGCCGTGCACTCCCCCGGCGTTAAAAATCCGATGGGCTGAGGAAAAAAATAGCAAATCTTCGGACACTTGATGCGTCCAATAGTCTGCATTTCGGAATACGGAGAGCTATCGAGGAGTTACGAGACGTGCCTAAGACCATTACACCCCGCAGCATTTATGAAAAGAAGTTGCGCCAGCAGCAGGAGTTGCTGGTGCGCTCCATGCAGTCCGCCGTAGAACAGGGTCGGGATGCCGGCATGGACGATACACAGGATGTCGCCGATCAGGCCGTTGCCTCGTATCAAAAAGAGTTTTTATTTTCTCAGGGCACGAACGGCCACGCGCAGATGCAACTGGTCCGGCAGGCGCTGGAGCGGCTGCGGGACGGCAGCTTCGGCGAGTGCCAGAACTGCGGTGAGACGATCGGGTCCAAGCGGCTGGAAGCGCTCCCCTGGACCCCCTTCTGTATTGGCTGTCAGGAGAAGGTGGAGCGCGGCGAGATTGAAATGCCGGTGCGCGCCGCCTGAACGGTTTCGGTAGCGGCTAAGGGCGCTTCGCGGCGCCCTTTTCTCGTATCCACTGCATAGTGCGGGTTTTTTGACCCTGAAATCTGCGGCTTGTTACACTTCGTATATCAACTTTTCGAGAGCCGCGGACTGCCCCCGCCAGCGCCTGATCGCGCCAGCTCTTATCGCAAGGATTTCAGTGGACGCACAGACCCGCAGCGCGCTTAAGAAGGAAGATGTATTCATCCACAGCACCCAGGTTGGACTGGACTGGATCGCGGAAAACCGCGCCAAGGCGCTGCGCATCGTAATCGCGGCCGCCGTGGTGATCCTCCTGGCCGTGGCTGCCGTAATTGTGTATCAACAGCGATCACAGGCGGCGGCGAATGCCTTCGGCAGTGCGGTGAGTGTGTACAGCACCCCAATCGCCGATCCGGCACAGCCCGCACCTCCGGGCGTGAAGACCTTCCCCACCGTGGCTGATCGCGCCAGGGTTTCAAATCCTCTCTTTGAAGATGTTGCGAAGCGCTACAGCAGCACCAGTGCCGGCCACAATGCGCTCTATTTTGCCGGGCTGACGGCGGCCGAGATGGGCAACACCAATGAAGCCGAGGCAGACTTCCGCAAAGTCGGCGGACTTCACGATGCCGATCTGGCTTCGCTGGCGCACCTGGCGCTCGGAAACTTGCTGGCCCAGCGCGGCCAGACGTCCGAAGCGATCCGGCTCTATCAGGAACTGATCAAAAATCCGACCTCGACTGTACCTGCGGCGACCGCGCAGCTGCAGCTCGCCCAGCTTTATGAGGCCAGCAATAATTCGGCCGAGGCGAACAAAATTTATGCCCAGCTCAAGGCCAAGGACCTCACAACGGCGGCTGGACAGATTGCCGCGCAGAAGCTCGCCGGCCAGCACTAGCCGGCGAGAAGGGCCTCTCCCCGCACGACTGCAGAGATCCGTCGACCTCCGGCCCATCCTTTTTGCGCCGGGTGCGAGGCAAATTCCGTGAGCGAAACCGAGCCTCCGCGCGTCAATGAGAACAAGCGCATGGGCAGCTATGAGGGAAATCTGACCGGACTGCTCCCGATGCCGGAGACCGCGACAGCGGCCGCCGCCGCGCCGGACCGTGCCGCGGAAGTGACCGCGCTGGTCAACGAGTACTCGGGCACCCTGTATCGCGTGGCCTTCTCGATCTCGCGCAATGCGGCCGAAGCGGAAGACATGGTGCAGGAGACCTTCCTGCGTGTGCTGCGGCATCGCGACCGCCTGCCGGAGATCCGGGATGCGCGTGTCTGGCTGATCCGCATTACGTGGAACCTGGTGCTGGACCGCAAGCGCCGCCAGAAGACCCGGCCGGAAAACGAAGACATCAACGAGCTGGCGCGGGTGCTTCCGGCCAATGAGCTGCGGGCTGACCAAGTGGCTATCTCGGCGCAACGGCATGCGCGGGTGCTCGCGCTGATAGACGAGCTGCCAGCCAAAGAGCGCCAGGCACTTCTGCTCTCCGCGATCGATGAGCTTTCGAATGGCGAGATCGCCTCGGTGCTGGGCATCACGGAATCTTCCGTTCGCTCACGGCTCTTCCGCGCTCGGCGCGATCTCGCGGAGAAGCTGCGCAAAGAGGGGCTGAAATCATGAGGTTTTCTGATGCTAATCAGCCTCCCGCTCCCGAATATACGGAGCGGATCGACAGCACGCTGGCTGCTCTGAGCGTAGTCCAGCCACGCGCCGGGCTCGAGCAGCGTGTGCTCGCTCACCTGTCTTCCGCGCCTGAACTTTCCTGGTATCAGCGATGGATTACGATTCCGATTGGGCATCATCGCTGGGCCGTAGCCGCGGCTTCTGCCGTGGTGGTGGCCGGCGGTGTCACGATCGGTTCGTATCGGCACCATCCTGCAGCGCAGCCGGCGCCGGTTGCGGTCCACATGCCGCGACCCGCGCAGCAGCCTGCAGCAACGGCGGCCGGTGTTGGCGTGAGCGATCATCCGCTCGATACGCATAAGGTGAAGACCCATCATCGCGGTGTGCGGCGTTCCTATCGCGCCATGCACGATCGGGTGCCGCTGCCGCGCGGCACCGCCGTGCCTCTGCGGCCACAGATCGTACCGCCTTCCGAATAGCCCAGCCTCTTTCATTCGTGCGTGCGGGTCAGAGCTTCTCCTTCCGCGAGCCCATGCCGAGAAGCATGTGCACGAGGGCAAGCAGTACTGCGCCGACAAAGGCGGAGCCGAAGGTGTCGACGTGAAAGCCGGGGACCAGCCGCGACGCGAGCATCAGCATGAAGGCGTTGATCACCAGCAGGAACAGGCCGAGCGTGAGAATACTGAGCGGGAACGTGAGGATCTTCAACACTAGCCCGAGCGTGGCGTTCAGCAGGCCTATGATCAGCACCGCGATGAATGCCGACGACCAGTCGCGGATATGAAAGCCGGGAACAAAATAAGCAATCACCACCAGTGCGATCGCACCGATGATCCAGCGCAGCAGCAATCCCAGCACGGATCCCTCCATCCCTGTCCCAGAATGAGGCTACGGTAGCATGAACGCAGCCTTGCGAATGCCTACGATCATCCCGGCCGCGGTGTTCATCGCGGCCACAGTATGTGCGGCCGCGCCTACTCCCGCGCAGATTACGGATGCTCCGCTGCCGGAGGTTTCCACGTTGCTGCACAACGTGGAGGCAAACCAGGAGAAGCTGGACCGCGCCCGCGAAGAGTACACCTTCCGCCAGCACCAGCGGATCACGATGTACGACAAGAAAGGCCAGGTGCGACGCGTCGAAGATCGCGTGAGCAACGTCTTCTTCGTGCACGGCCACGCCATCGAGACGCTCGTCAGCAAGGACGGCAAGCCGCTGAGCGCGGGCGATCTGAAGAAGGAAGAAGAGCGCGCCACCAAACAGGCGGTGAAATATGCCTCGCAGCCTTATGGCGAGCCG
>DASVAI010000414.1:0-16758 GCA_036376445.1 Acidobacteriaceae bacterium | reverse complement strand
CCGAGCACAAGACCGCCGGCCGCGCACGCAGGCTCATCGTCGCCGGCTGCCTGGTCGAGCGCTATCGCGACGAGATTCGCAAAAATATTCCGGAAGTCGACGCAGTCGTCGGCACCGGCGAGTTGGAATCAATCCTGGCCGCCGCCGGCTTCGCATCAACTTCCGCGCCTGCCGCACCCCAGCTCGTGAACATCACCATACCGCGCCACTCCCCTGCCAACGCTGCATCACGTGCCGAAGGCGATCTGCGCGAGCAGCAGGGACGCTTCGCGCGCGACGCATGGGAAGGCGCCTCGCCGGCGCTGCCGACCTATCTTTACGACGAGACCACGCCGCGCCTGCTCGCGACCGGCAAAACCTCGGCTTACCTCAAGATCGCCGAGGGCTGCGACCATCCCTGCTCCTTCTGCGTGATCCCGAACCTCCGCGGCAAGTTCCGGTCGCGCCGCTTTGAATCGGTTGTCGCCGAGGCCGAGCAGCTTGTCGCTCGCGGCATGCGCGAGATCACGCTCATCGGCCAGGACACGACCTGCTATGGCGAAGACCTGGGCATGAAGGACGGACTCGCCACGCTGCTCGACCGCCTTGCGCAGATCGATGGGCTCACCTGGCTGCGCTTCCTGTACGCCTATCCGAACAAAATCACCGGCCGGCTGCTCGAGACAATCGCGAAGCACGATCGCATCGTGAAGTATATGGACGTGCCGCTGCAGCACGTATCCGGGCCGGTGCTGAAACGGATGCGCCGTGGCGCGAATGCAGACATCTTCCTGAAGACACTCGAAAAGATCCGCGCAGCCGTTCCCGACATTGCCATCCGCACCAGCTTTATTGTCGGCTTCCCTGGCGAAACCACCGAAGACCACGCCGCGCTGATGGATTTCGTGCGCGAAGCAAAATTCGACTGGATGGGCGCCTTCGCCTACTCGGACGAGGAAGGCTCGCATGCCTTCGACTTCGAAAAATCCCTCAAAGTCCCGAAGCGCACCATCGAGGCGCGCCGCCGCGCCCTGATGAAACTGCAGCAGTCCATCAGCCGCGAGCAGAAGCAGCAATGGTTGGGCCGGACCATGGAAATCCTCGTGGAAGGCGAAAGCGAGGAGACGCCGCTGCTATGGGAAGGCCGCTCCGAGTTCCATGCGCCCGAGATCGACGGCAAGGTCTACATCAACGACTTCGGCCCGCACGAGACGCTGGTTCCCGGCACCTTCTACCGCGCCGAGATCACCGAGGCCCACGAATACGACGTGGTCGCCCGCATCATCGAATAAGTATGGGAATAGATATGGCCGAGGCGAAGAAAAAGACGCTGCGCTGCCCCATCTGCAAGACGGAGGTGCCCGTCGACTCACCCGACATGCCGTTCTGCAGCGACCGCTGCCGTGTGATCGATCTGGGCAAGTGGGCGAGCGGCGAGTACCGTATCTCTTCGCCGATCCTCGATCCCGAGACCATGGAAGAGGTTGAAGCCGCGGAACTCCTCCGCCACAAGCAAGAACATCCCGACGATGAACGATAGACCGTCCGCGGTGGCTGCTACCGATAGCAAGACGCTGTGGGCGTGGACCGTGGGCACCTTCTTCGGCGCGGGATTGCTCAAGCCCGGCCCCGGAACATGGGGGTCCATCGCGGCGATGCTGCTGTGGAAATGGGCACAGCCAATTCCAGTGGACGTTTGGATCTCATCGCACCCTCACCCTGCTCCGCAACAGCAGTACCTGATGATGTTGGCGGCATACGGCGCCGTGACGCTCTGTGCCGTCCTGGTCGCCACCGCCGTAGGCATCCCCGCCGCCACTCGCGTCGCGCAGGAGTCCGGCCGCGAAGACCCCGGCCACGTCATCATCGACGAAGTCGCGGGCCAGTGGCTCACACTCGTAGTCTGTCGCCCGGACTGGCCGCACGCCCTCCTCGCGCTCGCGCTCTTCCGTCTCTTTGACATCACGAAACCCTGGCCCATCCGCAAGCTTGAAGCTCTGCCTGGCGGCTGGGGCATCATGCTGGACGATCTCGCCGCCGGCCTCTTCGGTTTGATCGCCCTGCTGGTCATCCAGCACTGGTGGTAATCTCACAATCCGTCTGGCCGGCCACTCGCGTCTAAACTGGCGAGGCCCTACACTGGGCGTGACGTATGATCCGCATCGCGAAATCCGACCACAGCAACTCGCAGGCCCCGCGCATCGACTCCGTCACTCCGGACGCTGCCCTGCCCGGTGGTGAGGTGGAGCTTGCCGGCAGTGCCCTCGGCCCAGTGGCGGAGCGCCGCCCCCTCGCCGTCGTGGACGGCTCACTCGCGCCCGTGCTGCTCAGCCGGCCCACGCGCATGAGCATTCGTGTCCCCGAAAGCGCGGAGATGGGCCGGCTTGAAGTCCGGCAGAACGGCGCCACCAGCAACTCCGTCACGCTGAAGGTCGGCCGCCTGCTCGCCGAGAACATGAACCCCGTCTCCAGCCCCGTAGTGGATGCGCAAGGCAACGTCTATACGACCCTTTCCGGCCAGCGCGGTGAAAAAATGCCGGTCTCGGTCTATCGCATCTCGCCCGAAGGCGATGTGGACAGCTTCGCCACCGACATCGTCAATCCGACGGGCGTAGCGCTGGACAGCGACGGCATGCTCTACGTCACCTCGCGCCATGAGGGCACCATCCACCGCATCACGCCCGAAGGCGCAAGCTCCATCTTTGTCGAGAGCATGGGCGTGGCTACCGGGCTGGCCTTCGATCCGGAAGGCAATCTCTACTGTGGCGACCGCTCCGGCACCATTTTCAAGATTGCGCGCGACCGCCAGATCTTCGTCTTTGCCACCATCGAGCCCAGCGTCTCCGCCTATCACCTGGCCTTCGGTCTCGACGGCACGCTCTTCGTCTCTGGGCCTACGACATCCAGCAATGACGTCGTCTACGCCATCGACCGCGACGGCAGCGCGCGTGTGTACTATCGCGGCCTCGGCCGTCCGCAGGGCATGGCCGTCGATATCGCCGGGTCGCTCTACGTAGCTGCTTCGCATCGGGGACGCCGTGGCGTGCTGCGCCTGCCCATCGATCGCGACCCCGGAGATGATCCCGAGATCGTCATCAGCGGCAGCGGCATCGTCGGCCTTGCCTTCAGCCCATCGAGCAGCGCCATCGTGGCCACCCACACCGCCATTTATGATGTGGCGTTGGGCGTGGAAGGCCTGCGTTTCCTCTAACTGACGCGCGCGTATCCCGCCACTGCAGTCCTTTTTGGAAGGTGACCCACCCGCATGCTCGCAGAAACCATCGCCGTCGGCTCGGAGATGCTGACGCCGTTTCGCCAGGACACTAACTCGCTCTTCATCACCGAGCGCCTGAATCAGATCGGCGTGAAGGTCGCCTACAAAACGACAGTCGGCGATCGGATGGAGCATCTCGTAAACGCCGTACGCACGGCAGCCTCGCGCGTCGATATCGTCGTGATCATGGGCGGCCTCGGCCCCACCGAAGACGACCTCACCCGGCAGGCGGTCGCTGAAGCGATGGGCATCCACATCCGCCGCAACGCGGATATTGTCGCCGACCTCTACAAGCGCTTCGCCGCGCGCCGCATGAGCATGACAGAGAACAACGCGCAGCAGGCCGATGTGCTCGAAGGCGCTCACGTCGTTCCCAACGCGAACGGCACCGCGCCGGCGCAGTGGCTCGACACCGTCTACGGCGGACACCGCAAAATCCTCGTGCTGCTGCCCGGCCCGCCGCAGGAGCTGAGACCCATCTTCGAGCAGGATTGCCTGCCGCGCCTGCGCGAAGCTCTGCCGCAGCGTTTCATCGCAACCCGCACGATCAAAGCCGCCATGATCGGCGAGTCCGCATGCGACGCGCGCATCGCCCCCATCTACAAGCATTACCCCGACGTCGAGACGACGATCCTCGCCAACGGCGCCGGCGATATCCAGCTCAACCTGATCTGCGAGAAGCAGGCGCTCGACCTGGCGCAGAACCGCGTTGACGAGCTGGCCGGCCGCATCGAAGAAGAGCTGGACGACCTCATCTACTCCACGCAGGGCGAGTCCCTCGAAGAGATCGTGCTGCTTTACCTCGGCATGAAAGGCGCGACACTTGCCGTAGCCGAAAGCTGTACCGGCGGTCTCGTCGCAGAGCGCATCACTCGCATACCCGGAAGCTCGCGCGCTTTCGTCGGCGGAGCGGTTACGTATTCGAACGAGCTAAAGACCACCTTTGCCGGCGTCAATGCTAACCTGATCGAGCAGCACGGCGCAGTTAGCGCGGAAGTCGCCAAAGCGATGGCCGACGGCATCCGCAAAAAGACTGGCGCGTCCATCGGGCTCTCCATAACCGGCATCGCCGGTCCCAGCGGCGGCACGGAAGAGAAGCCGGTCGGCCTGGTCTATATCGCCATCGCCAATGGCAAAGAGATCGAAGTGCAGCAGAAGAACTTCGGCTTCGGCACGCAGAACACCCGCGAGCGCGTCCGCACACTCAGCGCGCAGGCCGCACTCGATCTGGTGCGCCGGCAACTGATGTGAAACGGCAGCTTGTAGCTGCTACCTTCTAGGCTCTAGCTGATGATGAGCCAGCAGCCACATGTCGCCGCCCAATCCCAGCTAGAGGCTAGGAGCTAGAAGCTATACTCATCCCGTTCCCATGCTGCTCTACTTGATCGTCGGCATCGTCGCATATCTGCTGGGCTCGATTCCCTTCGGCCTCGTCCTCGTCCGCATCTTCCGCAAGCAGGACATCCGGAAACAGGGCAGCGGCAACATCGGCGCAACCAACGTGATCCGTTCCGGCAACAAGAGCTTGGGTGCGGTCACGTTTCTTCTCGATGCAGCGAAGGGCTTTCTCGCCGTGGTGTTTGCATGGCAAGTCGCGCTCTACGTGCATATGCCACAGCTAGAGGCACAAAATCTCGCCGCGACGGCCGCCATCTGCGCGATTGTGGGCCACATCTACACAATCTGGCTTGGATTCAAAGGCGGCAAGGGCGTCGCTACCGGCTTTGGCGTCTTTCTCGGCATCGCCCCGCTCTCCGCGCTCATCGCGCTGCTCGCCTTCATCGCGATCTTCGCGATGACCCGCTACGTCTCGCTGGCTTCGATCGTTGCGGCTATCGTTTTTCCCCTCGCGGCGCTCCTCCGGCATCATGAACCGCTGACGCCATTCATGATCGCGATCGTGATTCTGCTGCCGCTGCTCATCATCGCCAAGCACCACGCGAACGTCCGTCGCCTGCTCGCGGGCACCGAGTACCGCTTCGGCAGATCGAAGGCCGCCGCCGCGTGAGCCGCATCGCCATCATCGGCAGCGGCGCATGGGGCACGGCGCTTGCCATCTCGCTGGCCCGGCGTGGCGGCCACTCCATCGCGCTCTGGTCGCACACCGCGGCAGTCGCCGGGTCGATCGCGCAGCATCGCGAGAACCGCCGATATCTTCCGGGTCAAACTGTTCCGGACAGCGTTGAACCCAATATTGCTTTAGGGGGAGCACTCGACGGCGCGGAAATCGTCATTGGCGTGATGCCGTCAGCGAATGTCCGCGAAATCTACACCGCGATGGCCCCGCATCTTGCCGCGGATCAGGTGCTGGTGAGCGCCACCAAGGGCATCGTTTCGAGCGAGGATGGTCCCTTGCTTCACCAGCGCATCAGCGAAGTGATCGCCGCGGCGCTCGCCGGCCCTGTGCTGCCCTGCGCAGTGCTCAGCGGCCCCTCGTTCGCGCAGGAGGTCGCGGCCGGCTACCCCACCGCCATGACCATCGCGTGCACCGATGCAAAAATTGCCGCGCGCCTGCAGGAAGCGCTCTCCGGCCCCGCGCTCCGGCTCTACACCAACGACGACCTCATCGGTGTGGAGCTCGGCGGCGCGCTCAAGAACGTCATCGCTATCGCCACCGGAATCGTGGCCGGCCTCGGTCTCGGCCACAATAGCGCGGCCGCGCTCATCACCCGCGGCATTGCGGAGATGACACGGCTTGCCGTGGCCTGCGGTGGACACCGCGAAACCCTCGCCGGGCTCGCCGGCCTGGGAGACCTGGTGCTCACCTGCACCGGCGATCTCTCGCGTAACCGACAAGTCGGCATCGAGCTCGGCAAAGGTCGCCGTCTCGGTGACATTCTCGCCGGCATGGGAGGCAAGGTGGCCGAAGGCGTGCATACCACCCGCGCCGCCCTCGGCCTCGCCCGCGAACGCGGTATCGAGATGCCCATCACCGAGCAGGTGGACGCCATCCTGCATCGCGGCAAAAGCCCGCGAGATGCTGTTTCAGAGCTGATGCGGCGTCCGGGCCGGGACGAGCTGTAGGCCACGCTGTCCCGTTGCTACACTTGAAGAAGACGAGCAGTCCATGATCCAGACACTATTCGGCAGTCTCAAAGAGACTGAGGAACCCAAGAAACGCGGCCTTTTCGAGCGCATGCGCGAGGCAGTCACGCGCACGCGCGAAAATCTCTCGCAGTCGCTCGAAGAAATCGTTGCGCTCACCGTCGAAATCGACGACAAGGCGCTCGACGATCTAGAAATGAGCCTTATCGCCGCCGATCTCGGCGTGGTGACGGCACAGGAGATCCTCGGCGCGCTGCGCGAGCGCGCGCTCAATCATCAGATTCGCGACGGCCGCGAGCTGAAAGAGATGCTGCGCACGGAAATCAAGGCCATCCTCGACGCCTACGCCAGGCCGCCGCGCGTCGTGGAGCAACCGCCCGAGGTGATTCTGCTCGTCGGGGTGAACGGCACCGGCAAGACCACCACTAGCGGCAAGCTCGCCGCCTGGTACCGCCGTATGGGAAAGACTGTGCTGCTCTGTGCCGCCGATACCTTCCGCGCCGCCGCTATCGAGCAGCTTGAGATCTGGGGCCAGCGCACAGGCGTTGAGATCATCAAGACCAAGCAGGGCGGCGATCCTTCCGCCGTGCTCTTCGATGCGCTCAACGCCGCGAAATCCCGCTCCACCGACGTGCTGCTCGTCGACACCGCCGGACGCCTGCACACCAAGAGCGATCTGATGAAGGAGCTCGACAAGATGCGCCGCACCACCCAGCGCTTCATCCCCGATGCTCCCCACGAAGTGCTGCTGGTGATGGACGCCACCACCGGGCAGAACGGCATGCAGCAGGCCAAGCTCTTCACCGAATCAGCCGGCGTCACCGGCATCGTGCTCACCAAGCTCGACGGCACGGCCAAGGGCGGCGTTGCCGTCGCCATCGCTCGCGAGCTACAGCTTCCGGTGCGCTTCGTCGGCGTCGGCGAAAAGCTCGAAGACCTGCTGCCCTTCGACAGCGCAGCGTTTACCGATTCGCTGCTCGGCGCATGACCGTATCCTGATCCCATGCAAGATCAGTACTGGATGCAGCATGCGCTCGCATTGGCGCGAGAGGGTGTTGGGCTGGCTTCGCCGAACCCCACGGTCGGCTGCGTACTGGTGCGCGACGGCGCCATCGTAGGCCAGGGCTTCCATCGCTACACCGATCGCGATCACGCGGAGATCGTCGCCCTGAAAGAAGCGGGACCGAACGCGCAGGGCGCCACAGCCTACGTCACGCTCGAGCCCTGCAGTCATCACGGCCGCACCGGCCCATGCGCGCCCGCACTCCTCAACGCCGGCGTCACGCGCGTTCTTGCGGCCACCGTCGATCCCAACCCAGCCGTTGCGGGCCGCGGCCTCGCTCTGCTCCGCGATAACGGCGTGCGCGTCGAAATCGGCGTGCGCGAAGCGGAAGCCCGCGAGCTCAACGATGCTTTCGCGCACTACATCCGTCATCGCACCCCATTTGTTTCCCTCAAGATTGCCGCAACCCTCGATGGTGCCATTGCTCCCCCTGCAGGCACCCATTGCGAGCGGGCATCGTTCCCCATCACCGGCGCCGCTGCACATGCGCGAGTGCACGAGTTGCGCCACGCGCACGACGCTCTCATCACCGGCATCGGTACAGTGCTGGCGGACGATCCGCTGCTCACCGACCGCAGCGGCCGCCCGCGTCGCCGACCGCTGCTGCGTGTTGTGCTCGATTCGCAATTGAGATTGCCGCTTGACTCGCGCATCCTTCAGGACATCCAGGACGACCTGCTCATCGTGACCCGCAACACGGACGGGACAAAACACAATGCGCTGATCGCGCGCGGCGCGCGCATTCTCCCCGTCGAGGCGCAAGGCCAGGGCGGCATCTCACTCCGCGCCTTGCTCGACTATCTCGGCTCGCAGGAGATCACAAGCGTCCTGATCGAAGGCGGTGCACGTCTCAATCACAGTGCACTCGCCGGAGACGTGGTCCACAAGCTCTATCTTTTCCAGGCGCCGCGCTTCCTTGGACCCGATGCCGTCCCCATTCTCGCGGGGGAGCCGGTGTCCGCCTTGCCGCAATTGCTCCGCTATCGCACCGAGCCACTCGAGGATGATCTGCTGATCGAGGGATATCTGCACGATCCGTGGCAACCGGTAGAAGGAGTAGGGCAGTAGAGAACAGCGAGAAACTTCCTCCCTATTTCCTTCTCCCTATTCCCTGTCCTACCCTGATTCCATGTTCACCGGCCTCATCCAGGAAACGGGCTCCATCCTCAGCGTCGAAAGGCGCGGCGGCGTGCACCACATCACAGTCCACGCGCCCACGCTCGCCTCGCAGCTTCGCGTCGGCGACAGCATCGCAGTCGGCGGCGTCTGCCTCACCGCGCTCGCCACCGCACCCGAAGAAAATCCAGACCGCTTCGAAGCCGATCTCGCCGAGGAGACCGTCCGCCGCACCTCGCTCAGCCAGCTCGCCCCGGGCGCTGTGGTCAATCTCGAGCTACCAACCGCCGCCGGTGCGCCCTTGGGCGGTCACGTCGTTCAGGGCCACGTCGACGGAGTCGGCTGCCTGCTCTCGCTGTATCCTGTTTTCCCGGGCGGAGGCGCAACGGACTGGTGGCTCGAGGTCGAAATCCCGGAAATCATTCGGCCCTATGTCGTGGAGAAAGGCTCCATCGCCATCGAGGGAATCAGCCTCACCATTGCGCGCTGGGATGGGCAAAAAGCCGCAGTCGCCATCATCCCCCACACCTACGCCCACACAAACCTGAGCAGCCACAAGCCGGGCGACCTCCTCAACCTCGAAGCGGACGTGCTCCTTCGTCACGCCATCCAGACCGGCAAGGCCAGGGAGTCATCCGAAGAGCTGACACTTTCGTACCTGCTTGCCAACGGCTACTGAATCCGCGCCATCCCATGCGTGGGATGAATGCACAGAGCGCCAGTAGCCGAAGCTGCAGCAGGAACACTTTGGACAAGCGCAAGGCCTGCCTGTTTGTGATCCTTGTCGCGATCGCCGTTCTGTGCGCATGCTTTCTGATCTATATGCTCTTCTATGCCGGCCCACACTCCGGTTCCCCGATTCACACCCCCGGCCAGAGTCTGCTCCGCCCCGTAGCGCCATCCCTTGCCCCCCGGTCTTCTGTCCATTCCTGAACAGCAAGGGTACCGATCCGAACAATACCTGCAGTTTCCCTCATCTTTCCTGGATTGATTTCAGGCAATTTAGCTGCACTTACAATGGCAGGCGTCGTGCTCCTGCATTTGTGACCTCCTATGCGCCTGATCGCCGATCTCCGCTTCACCCTGCGTCAGTTCCGGAAGGCGCCCGTCTTCACCATCACGATCCTGGCTGTGCTCGCGCTCGGGGTGGGCGCCACCACCGCCATCTTCGGCCTCTTCGACCAGGTGCTGCTGCGCACGCTTCCCGTCAGCCATCCTGAAGAGCTAGTGCGCGTGCAAGCCCACATGGAGAGCTTCAGCGGCAGCATGACCGCGCGCGGTGGCGATCTGGACGAGTACACCTCCTATCCTGCCTATCGCTATCTCCGCGACAACACCGGCGCTATCTTCAGCGGCATCATCGCCACCAACCCGGAAAATACAGTGGGTATCGCGTGGCACGACCGCAGCGATCTCGCCAACGCGGAGCTGGTTAGCGGGAACTATTTCCAGGTGCTCGGCGTTCCGGCGCTGGCCGGCCGCACCCTTCTGCCATCGGATGACGCAGTCAAACTCGGCTCGCCGGTTACCGTCCTGAGCTACGGCTACTGGCAGCGGCGCTTCGGCGGCGACCCGCGCGTCATCGGCGAGGCGCTCCAGGTCAATGGGCATCCGTTCACTATTGTAGGGATCGCGCCGCAGCGCTTTCACAGCGTCAACGGCGGCGAGCCGTCAGACCTGTTTGTCCCAATGATGATGAGACCGGTGATCCATCCTCGCCCCGCGGATCCGGATCACCCCGGCCTTGATGACCTGGATCGATACAACTCCATCTGGGTCAATATGGTCGCTCGCCGGAAGCCGGGCGTCACGATGGCGCAGGCCACCGCCGCATTACAGCCCATCTGGCACGCCGAGCGAATCATCGACTTCGCCTTCCAGTCGAACCATTCGCCTACCAATCGCATGCGCTACATCGACAAGTCGTACATCAAGCTGCTCAGCGGGGCCACCGGCTTCTCTCCCCGGCGCGACGATCTGGCGATGCCGATGAAGGTTTTGCTCGGCATGGGCGGACTGGTGCTGCTGATGGCGTGCGCTAACATCGCCAGCCTGCTGCTCGTGCGCGCAGCCGGCCGCGTACGTGAGATGTCCGTCCGCTATGCATTGGGTGCAAGACGCTCGCGCATCGTGCAGCATCTGTTGCTCGAGGGCCTGCTCTTGGGACTGGTCGGCGGCGCATTCGGCCTGCTGCTCGCTCAGCCCATCGCGCAACTGCTTGTCCGTCGCATTCAGGGTCTGAACATAGGCGATGCTCCCTATTCCTCTCAAATAGATCTGCGGCTGTTGCTGATCACGCTTGCGATTACAGTAGCTACCAGCCTCATCTTCAGCCTCGCGCCGGCGCTGCAGTTCTGGCGGCCCAACCTGATGCCCGCGCTCAAGCAGCAATCCGCCACAAGCTCCGGAGGCGCGCTCGTGCTGCGCCGCCTCTCCGTCGGCGTGCAGATTGCGCTGAGTGTGCTCCTGCTGGCGGCTGCCGGACTCTTTCTGCGCACGGTCAACAATCTCCGCGCGGAGGATCTCGGCTTCCGCCCCGACCACCTCGTCGAATTCACCGTCGACCCGCGCCTCGCCGGATACGCCGGCGATCAGGTCACCGCGATTGATCAGCGCATCCTCACGATGCTGCGCGCGTTGCCGGGCGTGCAGTCAGCCAGCGCCGGCGACGATCCTGAAATGGCGGGCAACGATGAGGTCACCTCCTTGGATGTGCCTGGATACAAACCTGCAAAGAGCGACGATCGCAACGTCGAGTGGTCCGGCGTAATGCCAGGCTATCTGCAAACCATTGGCGCGCGGCTCATCGCCGGGCGGGATATCACCGACGCCGATCACCATGGGACAGAGCAGATAGTCATCATCAGCGAGAGCGCGGCCAAACGCTTCTTCGGCAGCCCGCAGAACGCACTGGGCCGCGTTATCAAAAGTGACAAGGAGCCGCACACTATCGTCGGTGTCTTCGGCGAGATACGCCATGTCGACCTGCGGCAAACGATTCGTCCACGCGTGATGTACCCCTACATGCAGGACAAACCGCACTGGCTTACTTTCGTCCTGCGCACCGCGGCCTCGCCCGCGCCCATGACTGAGACGGTTCGTGCCGCGATGCAGCAACTGGACTCGAAGCTTGCCATCGATCCAGTCATCACCATGGACATCCAACTGGACGCCAGCATGGGCCAGGAACGCACACTCGCTCTGCTCGCCACCGCCTTCGGCATTCTAGCCGCGCTCATGTCCGCCGTCGGCCTCTACGGCGTGCTCGCTTTCGACATCCTGCAACGCACGCGCGAGATCGGCGTCCGCATGGCGCTCGGCGCCACTCGTCCCATCGTCGCCCGATTGCTTCTTTCCGAGACGCTGCGACTGGCCGGCATCAGCATCGCGGTCGCCCTGCCGCTAGCCTGGGGACTCGCCCATCTCATCCGGTCCCTGCTTTTCGGAGTCACGATGGCCGATCCGCTCACCTACTTTGCAGCCGCTATGCTCGTGGGATTGGTCGCGCTTGCCGCCGCCTCGATTCCGACATGGCGCGCCGCATCCATCGAACCGATGCGGGCGCTCAGGTACGAGTAGGGTGGGGAAAAGGAACAGACTACTTCCGTGCTCCGTAATGATTTCGATCCCTACTTCCAGTTTGCCTTCGCTATTCCCTACCTCCCTACTCCCTGTTTTCGCATCTACGCTCCAGACTGCTGCGGCCGCTCAGGCACTGCGGTCAGGAGAGATACATGAAACTTGTCGGAATTCTGCTGATCATCGCCGGCGTCGTGGCTCTCGTCTACGGCGGCTTCAGCTACAGCACCACGAAGAAGGATGTAGATGTCGGACCACTTCAGGTGAGTCACAAGCAAAATCATTCAGTTCCGCTGCCGCCGATCCTCGGTGTTATAGCCATCGTCGGGGGAGGCGCGCTGGTCTATTTCGGCGCCCGGGGGCGGTCCTGAGAATGGGCTGTTCCTGCACCGCTCCATCCGCGTAAGGTGATGGCAATGCAGGCAAAAGCAGCACCCCCGCCCCGCCAGCGCGGCGGATTCCTGGCCAGCGAGCCGCTGCTGCTCGCGGGGCTGATCGTCCTGACCCTCTATTTCGCCAGGGACCTGCTCGCTCCGCTAGCCTTCGCCCTGGTGCTCAATTTCCTGCTCTCGCCGGCCGTCGCCGTGCTGGAGCGCCGACGTCTCAGCCGGGCCATCGCAGTGGTCATCGTCATCCTGGTCTTCTTCTCGGGCCTCGGCGTCACCGGCTGGGTAGTCACGCGGCAGATCGTGCACGTGGCGGAATTGTTGCCGGACTACCGCGAGAACATTCAGACCAAGCTCGATACAGTGCACACGCCCATCGGGGGCGCGGTCGGCAACGCGATGACCGCGCTCGACGAGATGACCCGGCAGCTCTCCTCCCACAACACCACGATCGCTCCGCCGGAACCCGAGTCTGCCGACTCCGCCGCCCGCCGCCGTCGCCTGCGGCCCACCGCTCCGGAAGTCACTCAGCCGGACAGAACCGCCACCCCGCAGCAGCCCATACCCGTTCAGGTGGTGCAGCCGCCAGTCTCCGTCGGCAGATATCTGCAGGAGATCTTCGGGCCCATCCTGCGCCCGCTCGCCGCCTGCGGCATCGTCATGATCTTCACGATCTACATGCTGATGAATCGTGAGGACCTGCGCAATCGCCTGCTGCTGCTCGCCGGCATGGGCCGGCTCAGCCTGATGACGCAGGCCCTCCGCGACGCAGCGGATCGCATCAGCACCTATCTGGTCTGGCAGTTCATCACAAACGTGCTCTTCGGCCTCCTCTTCGGCATCGGGCTCTCGTTGATAGGTGTGCCGGACGCAACCCTGTGGGGCGCGCTTGCTGCGATCCTGCGCTACATCCCGTACGTCGGCACTGCCGTGGCGGGCCTCCTGCCGGTCATCTTCTCAGTGGCGATCTTTCCCCACTGGCATCAGGTCCTCGAGATCATCGCGCTCTACTCCGCACTCGAGATCGCGACTGCCAACTTCTTTGAGCCCTGGCTCTACGGATCGCGCACCGGCATCTCCGCGCTTGCGCTGCTGGCCTCCGCCATCTTCTGGAGCCTGCTGTGGGGCTGGGCCGGACTGGTGCTTGCCACGCCGCTCACCGTCTGTCTTATCGTGCTCGGCCGACACATCCCGCAGCTTCGTTTCCTCCATGTGCTGCTGGGAGAAGAGGCTGAGCTTGCGCCCGAAGCCAAGTTCTACGAGCGTCTGCTCGCCATGGACCAGAACGAGGCGCACAGCATTGCCGATCGCTTCCTCACCAAACGCCCGCTCATCGACTTCTATGACTCCGTCATGCTGCCCGCGCTCGGCTTCGTGGAGCAGGACCGGCACCGCGGCGCGTTCGATGAAACGCGCGGCAACTACCTGCTGCTGAGCGCTACGGAGCTGGTAGCCGAGTTGAGCGAGTTCAAGTCTGAAGCAAGCTGTCCCGACCCTGAACCCGCCACTCCCGAATCAGAGCAGCCGCGCGCGCCCATCATCTGCATCCCCGCTGGCGACCAGGCCGACGAGTTGACGGCAATGGTGCTGGCGCAGGTGCTCGAGCAGCGCTGCCACAACACACTGCTGCTACCCACCGAATCCGTGACGCCGGACATTCTGGAGCGCCTCGGCCAGGACCCGAGAACCATCCTCTGCATCTCCGCGCTGCCGCCTTTTGTCTTCACCCAGACGCGCACGCTCTGCCAGCGCATTCGCGAGCAGCTCCCCCATAACCGCATCCTGATCTGCATGTGGCAGAGCACGCAGAGCCCGGAAGTGATGCGCGAGCGGTTCGGCAGCGCCCATCCCGATCGTGTCGTGACCACGCTCGCCGCCGCCATCGCGCAGATCGAACGCTGGCAGCAAAGCGCCGCTGCAAGCATGGAAGAACGCGCTTACCAGCCCACCGGACCGCTTACTGCGGAGTGATGATGCCGCCCACACGCTGACGCGCCGGCAGCACCTTGCCCCGCCGGTCCACATCTACCGGGACAGTGGCTGATTGCTTCTGCTTGGATTTTGCCGGCGTCGCCGCTTTTGGCCGGGCCGCTTTCGTTCGCTTCATCGCTTCGCTCCAGACGCTACACTGACAGTATGCCGTCGGAAGTCCGCCTCGTTGCTGTCGACATTGACGGCACGCTCCTCCCCACCGCCAGCACCACCATCAGCGAACGCAATCGCCGCGCGCTGCGCCAAGTGCAGGCCGCCGGAATTCATGTGGTGATCGCCACCGGTCGCCGTCACCAGTATGCCGAGCCGGTGCTGGAGCAAGTCGGCCTCTCGCCGCGCACCGTCATGGTTTCGTCGAATGGCTCCGTTGTGCGCTACTTCGACGGCAGCCTTATTCAGCGCAACCTGCTGCCCTCAGAAGACGCCCGCGTTCTCTGCGGTGAGCTTCGCCCCTTTGGCCAGACCATGGTCTTCACCTTCGATCGCGACCACAGCCCGTCCCTCGCGGTCGAAAGCATGGCGTCCCTCCACCGGCGTGTCTCCGCATGGGTCGACGCCAACCGCGACGACATGGTGGAGATCGTCCCGCTTGAGCGTGCCTTCGATGGGGGCGAATCGCCGATTCAGGGGATGCTCTGCGGCGACATCGACCAGGTGCGCGCCGCCGAGGAATCGCTCGCCGGTACACACCTCGCATCCGCCATCACCATGCACCGCACCGAGTATCCCGAACGCAACCTCGGCATCCTCGACCTGCTGCCGCCCGACTGCTCCAAGGGCCGCGCGCTCGATGACTACTCCCGCTCCCTCGGGCTGGACCGCTCGCAGGTGATGGCGATCGGCGATAACTTCAACGACCTGGATATGCTCGAATTCGCCGGCCGTGCTGTCCTGATGGCCAATGCCAGCGACGACTTGCTTACGTTAGGCCGGCGCCATGGATGGGCCGTCACCACGAGTAACGATGACGATGGCGTCGCCGCTGCCCTGGAGCCGCTGCTGCATGCCCCGGAAGTAACACTCAGGCAACCCGCAGGTGCGGGCCGGTGATCCACGCTGCATGGTAGCCTAGCGAAGCGTGCCTTCCAGGGGAAAACTCGCCGGAATCGCGGCATTTGCGCTCGGGATAACCGCGGCTGCGATGCCTCTGCGCGCCGCCGAACACATTACGCTGCGCAACGGTTTCGACCTTATCTGCGACCATCGCGAGGTGGCGGGCGACCGTGTGCGCCTCTACATGACGCCCAGCGCAACCAGCTTCACCGAGGTCGCCGGCAGCGACATTGTGAGCACCGAGTTCGTGCAGCTCCCCGCCCCGCCGTCCAATGCAAAGGCCGAGCCGCCCTCCCAGCCCCCTCCAGACCCATCCCCGCAGCAGATTCGCGAGATGGCTGCGAAGGCCGGCGAAGCCCAGAATCTCGACGTCGAACTGCTCGCCAGCGTGATCCGTGCGGAGAGCAACGGCAATGTGCATGCCGTGAGCCGCGTCGGCGCCCGCGGCCTGATGCAACTGATGCCCCAGACGGCCAGCAACCTTGGCGTGACCGACAGCTTCCGCGCCGAGCAGAACATCAACGGCGGCACGGCCTACCTGAACTATCTCCTCAAGCGTTATCACGACGATCTTGCGATGGCTCTGGCTGCCTACAATGCCGGCCCGGCCGCGGTCGACAAGTACCACGGCATTCCTCCTTATCGTGAAACCCGGCTGTACGTCGCGCGCATTATTCACGATTTCAATCGCCGCAAGGCCGAAGCAGCCGCTCATGCCACAACCCTGATCGCCGCAGGCACGGCCGTCTCCGCAGGCAATTGATCCGAAGCGCCGGCGTGCTGACCAGCAAAACCTCATCCGGAGCGACAGCGCCTTGAGATCCAGGAAACTTCTTCTCGCGATTGTGGGCGTGGTCGCCTTTGTGGCGCTGCTTATCTACGGCAGTCATCGCACCCATTTCCGCTGGGACATCCTCGCCGCGCAGATGCAGTACGTCCGCTGGCCGAACATCCTCCTTGGCATGCTGCTGATCTACGCGGCCTTCGTGGTGCGCGCCTTTCGCTGGGTCATCTTCCTGCGCCCAACCCAGCGGCTGCCGCCACTCTACCTCCTCGGCACGCAGGTTATTGGCTTCACCGCCGTGGCGCTGCTCGGCCGCGTCGCGGACCTGACGCGCCCGTATCTCGTTGCCCGCCGCACGCGACTTCCCATCGCACTGCAGATCGCGATCTACACCGTAGAGCGTGTGTTCGATGCCTGCTCCATGGCGACCATCGTCTCTCTCGGCCTCCTGTTGGCCCCGGATCGCGCAAGCATTCCTCACCGCGAT
>DASVAI010000062.1:0-5388 GCA_036376445.1 Acidobacteriaceae bacterium | reverse complement strand
CCAGTTTCGTCCGGCACAGTTGTCTGCCATCGCGCTGCTTCCATTTGCGCTGGCTTTGCTGGAGTCGCGCATTCCCGACTCGCAAAGTATTCGCACCGTAGAAATCAGCATCCGCATTCACGCGCCGACGGAGGTCGTCTGGCAAAACATCATCCGCGTCCCCGCGATCCCCCCTGCGGAGCTTCCCCCCTCCTGGGTACGAACCATCGGCTTTCCACGTCCGGTCGAAGCCACACTTTCGCATGAAGGCCTGGGCGGCGTGCGCCATGCCAGCTTTACTGGCGGCCTCGTCTTCACCGAGACCATCGACCACTGGGACACCCTGCGCAATCTCAGCTTCAGCATCCGCGCGAATAGCGACCAGATCCCGCCCACCACTCTCGATGAGCACGTCAAAGTAGGCGGCCGCTACTTCGACGTTCTCGAAGGCGAATACGAACTAGAGCCCCTCGCAGGAGGCGATACACTGCTTCACCTGAGCAGCCGCGAGCGCGTCTCGACGCACTTCAATGCCTACGCCGGCTTCTGGACCGATGCCGTAATGCGCAGTATTCAGAGTTCGATACTGCAGGTGATCAAGCAGCGGGCGGAAACTACCCCACAGGTCTAAATTTGTTGGGTCTACTCTCTGAGGAGCCGGAAGGCGAGATGATGACGCGAAATGTTCTTTCTTAGCCGGCCCACGCCTCAACGGATCCATCGCTTCCGCCAGCTGGCCGAGCAGGACACGTTTTCCTATTCGGAAGTTGGACAGACCTGCGAAGGCCTCACCCCGAAGGGCTACAACGCAGACCATAATCGTATTCGTCTGGGCGAGGGTCTCGCTGTCTTCAGGCGTGCTTACGCTGCTCTCGAAAACTGGAAGATGTTTGAGCTGGGATGGGTGGAACTTCTGCATCCCGCCGAGCCGATAGCTTCCGGCCAGACAGTTCTCATCCTTGCGCACACCTTCGGCCTCCACTCCCTCAGCGCAAGTCGAATTATCGCGATGATCGACAAAGATGACGGGCAGGTCTGGCGTCGTGGCTTCAGTTACGGCACGCTGCGACACCACGTGGAGCGCGGTGAGGAGAGGTTCAGCGTCGAATACCACAACCAGGATGACTCGGTCTGGTATGACCTGCTGGCCTTTTCCGTTCCACAACATGCGCTGTCGTTTCTTGGTTACCCGCTGTCGCGTGCTGCACAACGGCGTTTCGCTGTGGACTCCAAAGCAGCAATGCTCCGTGCCGTGAGTTGATGCCCACACTCGATGAGCACGTCAAAGTCGGCGGCCGCTACTTCGATGTTCTTGAAGGTGAATACCAACTGGAACCACTCGCCGACGGCGAGACCGTGCTCCACCTGAGCAGCCGCGAGCGCGTCTCGACGCACTTCAATGCCTACCCCGGCTTCTGGACCGATCCCGTAATGCGCAGTATTCAAAGCTCGATCCTTCAAGTCATCAAGCAGCGGGCAGAGTCGCCGGATCACATTAACTGACCCGGACGTGCGATTCCCTTTCAAGCAGTCTGCTTTGTTACCCTAAAGACATGAAATTCGGTGTCCTCGTCTTCCCGGGCTCCAACTGCGACCGCGACACTTACAACGTCATTGAGCAGATTGCGCAGCAGCCAGTCACCATGCTGTGGCATGAATCGGAAGACCTGGAGGGGTGCGACGCCATCCTGGTCCCCGGCGGTTTTGCCTATGGCGACTACCTGCGCACCGGCGCCATCGCCCACTTCGCCCCCGTGATGCAATCAGTGAAGCGGTTTGCCGCATCCGGCGGCCTGGTGCTGGGCATCTGCAACGGTTTTCAGATTCTCTGCGAATCCGGTCTGCTCCCCGGCGCACTGATGCGCAATGCGGGACTGAAGTACATCTGCAAGCAGGTCTATCTGCGCACGGAAACGGCTGACTCGCCCTTCACGAACGCGCTCCGCAAGGACCAGGTGCTGCAGATTCCCATCGGACACATGGAAGGCAACTACTTCTGCGATGAATCCACGCTGGCCGCGCTGAAGCGCGACGATCGTATCGCCTTCCGCTATTCGACCGCCGCGGGCGAGATCACCCCCGCCGCGAATCCCAACGGCTCGCTCGAGAACATCGCCGGCATCCTGAACGAGGGCCGCAACGTGCTTGGCATGATGCCGCATCCGGACCGCTCCAGTGAATTGCTGCTCGGCTCGGCAGACGGCTTTCCTGTCTTCCAATCCATGGTTCGTGCACTCGCCGGGGCCTCCAGATAAGCATGATAGATATCCACCATCACCTCCTCCCCGGGCTAGACGATGGAGCCAGCGATCTTCAGACCTCCCTCGCCATGGTGGAAATGGCGATCGCTGACGGCATTACGCATATCGCATGCACGCCGCACGCCAGCCATCACTACTATTTCGACCCGGAGATGAACGCCACCGTCTTCGCGGAGTTGCAGGACGCGGTGCAGAAGAACTTCGGCGAGGACCGCATCACGCTCGGGCTGGGCTGCGACTTCCACCTGATGTTCGACAACATCGAGGACGCGCAGCGCCACCCCACGCGCTACACCATCAACGGCCACAACTATCTGCTGGTCGAGTTTCCAGACAGCGCCATCTCGCCCAACACACCGCAGACCTTCTATCAGCTCTCGCTGTCCGGCATGACGCCCATTATCACGCACCCCGAGCGCAACCTCGTCCTCGCGCGCCAGCCCGAGCGCATGTGGGAGTGGCTGCAGGCCGGCGCTCTTATTCAGGTGACGGCTAGCTCGCTCTCCGGCCGCTTCGGCCCCATGGCAGAGCGCGCCGCCCTCTGGCTGCTGGACCATCAATGGGTGCACTTCCTGGCCACGGATGCGCACAACACGCAGTCCCGGCCCCCGCTGATGCGCCCCGCCTTCGATCTTCTGACGGAACTGTATGGCCTCTCGGCGGCAGAGCGCATGTGCATCCGCAATCCTCATGCCGCGTTCTATGGCGAGGCGCTGGATCCGCAACCCGAAGCTGCGCCGCCCAACACCGTCGAATCCAGGCACCGCCCCGCGCCCTCGCGCACCAGCTTCTTTGGCCGTCTCTTCAAGCGCTGAAAGTCGCAATCTTTTTCGCCGGCCACTTACCAACGTCACGAACCACCGAGCTCACTGCCCAATTCGATGTATGGACCGGCCGAAACTGCATCCGTAGCCTGAAAGGCAAGCGATTCCGCGGAAGGTGTCTTCCTCGGAAGGCCCTCCACACAACGACAGGAACCAGGATGATTTCAGGTTCCGGGATTGGTGTACATTGACCGTTCTTTTGGTATCCAGCGGGCCTTTCTCCGCCGGAGAGCGCCTGGGCGATTTCTTCGCCACCGCGCTCGGACTTGCCTTTGCGCTCATCGTGTGTCTGCTGGCGGTGCACGCCATCCTCGGCCCATGGCTGCGCATGCGCAGAGCATCCTCCACCCGCGCAGACGAAGCAGAGACGCGCCCTCTCCACATGGCGTAGCTTGATGGTGTAGCTCGACGGTATAGCTCGCCGCTGTGCGACGATGGGAGCAACCCATGCTCCAGTCGTCCATGTCGCCTGATTCTGCTTTTCCACCCGACACTCCTGCACCCGAGCCTCTTCGTTCTCTGCTGGCCGGCATCTTCGGTTTCGCCTCATTTCGCGCGAACCAGGAGCAAGTTTGCCGTGCCGCCATCGCCGGTCACGATGTTCTGCTGGTGATGCCGACCGGCGCCGGCAAGTCGCTCTGCTATCAGTTACCCGCCGTGGCGCGCGGCGGAACTGCGCTGGTTATCAGCCCGCTGATCGCACTCATGGAAGACCAGGCCGCGAAGCTCGCAGGCCGGGGATTGCGCGTCGCGCGCATTCACTCGGGCCGCGACCGCCAGAGCTCGCGTCAGGCCTGTATCGACTATCTGAACGGCGATCTGCAATTCCTCTTCATCGCGCCGGAGCGCCTGCGCGTCCCCGGCTTCGCGCAGATGCTGGGCAAGCGCAAGCCTTCCCTCATCGCGATCGACGAGGCGCACTGTATCTCGCAGTGGGGGCATGACTTTCGCCCTGATTACCGCATGCTCGGCCAGCATCTGCACCTGCTGCGGCCCGCGCCCGTGCTCGCTCTGACTGCCACCGCCACTCCAATCGTGCAGAACGATATCGTCGAGCAGCTTGGGCTGCAGGATGCTGTGCGCTTCATTCATGGTTTCCGCCGCGAAAATCTCGCGATTGAAGTTGTGGAGATGCCGAAGCCGTCGCGTACCGATCGCGCGCTGGAACTGCTGCGCGATCAGGCGCGCCGTCCTGCCATCATCTACGCGCCCACCCGCAAGGAAGCGGAAGCGACCGCGCTCACGCTCGATCCGCACTTCCCTTCCGCCGCATATCACGCTGGGATCGATGCCGCGCAGCGCGATCGCGTGCAGCGCCGCTTCCTCAACGGTGATCTGGAAGTCGTCGTCGCCACCATCGCCTTCGGCATGGGCATCGACAAGCCGAACATCCGCACCGTTATCCACACCGCGCTGCCCGCCAGCCTCGAAGCCTACTACCAGGAGATCGGCCGCGCCGGCCGCGATGGCGCGCCCAGCCGCACCATCCTGATGCACTCCTACGCAGACCGCCGCACCCTCGAGTTCTTTCTGGAGCGCGACTACCCGCCGCTTGACGAGCTCGAGCGTATTCATCGTCGGCTGACCACAGAGCCGGTTGCGCGCGAACAGTTGCGGGCCACATTGGGCATGGATGTCGAGAGCTTCGAGAAGGCGCTCGAGAAGCTTTATATTCATGGCGCAGCTACAATTACTTATGACGATCAGGTAAGCCTGGGTGCGGAGGCAGCAGCATGGCGTCGCGCTTACCGCTCGCAGGCGGACTACCGCCGCCGGCAGATTGATCTGGTCACGCGCTACGCCGAGGGCCACACCTGCCGCATGGCCGCGCTGGTCGCCCACTTCGGAGATAACCAGGACAGCGGCTTTTGCGGGCACTGCGACTTCTGCTCGCCCGAGCGCGCCATCGCGCAGAGCTTCCGCGGGCTGACCAACCGGGAAGAACGTGCCGCGCGCGGTGTCCTGAAGGCGCTGCACGGCGGCATCGCGCTCTCCACTGGCAGGCTCTACAAGGATCTCTATCCGGACGAGGAAATCAGCCGTCGTGACTTCGATGGTGTGCTCGGCGCGATGGCCGCAGCCGGCCTGCTTCGCATCGAGGAAGCCAGCTTCGAAAAAGACGGCAAGCCGGTGAACTACCGCAAGGCCGCGCTCACCCGCGAAGGGGAGCAGACCATCGAAGGCGCGCCGCTCGACCTTTCGCTTCGCGAACGCGGCACGCCTACCCCGGCAAAACGCGAGAAGCCGGCAAAGACCCGCGAAACCGCGCCGATCGAGCTCACGCCGCAAGGCGCTGCGCTCGAGCAGCGACTCCGCGACTGGCG
>DASVAI010000283.1:0-2858 GCA_036376445.1 Acidobacteriaceae bacterium | reverse complement strand
CGGCCGAGCTTCTGACCGAGTTGGGCCGGATCCAGCGGCGCGGCTACGCTCTGGATAACGAAGAAGTGGAGACAGGGGCTTGCTGCGTGGCCGCCCCCATCTTCGATTCCTCCGGCCTGATCACCGCCAGCATCAGTGTCGCCGGGCCCATCACCCGCATGGGACACAACCGGATCCCCGCCATTTCCTCCGCAGTCACCAAAGCAGCCGGCGAGATTTCCCGGCTGCTCGGTCATAAGGAGGCCACCGGACGCGCGCGTGCGCGGTCCAGCAACGGGAAAGGGCGCGGCAAGTCCAAACGAGCATGACCGGGATACAGCCGAGGCATTTCAAATCTGCACTGCGTTTTCGCTGCGGTTGAGTGCCTGCGAGCCCGTGATGCTCGGCCGGAATCCTCGGCACGAGGGACGGGGCTGACGTGGTGAGTTAGGATTTCCCCATGTGCCGCAACATCCGTCCGCTATTCAATTTCGAGCCGCCCGCGACCGAGGAGGAAATTCGCGCTGCTTCGCTGCAATTCGTGCGGAAGATCAGCGGCTTCTCGAAACCATCGCAGGCCAATCAAGCCGCGTTTGACGCTGCCATCGACGAGATCAGCGAAGCCTGCTCGCGCCTGCTGCACTCCCTCACAACCGGCGCTCAGCCAAGGAATCGTGAGGAGGAAGCGGCCAAGGCCCGGGCGCACAGCGCAGCGCGCTTCGGGACTTAACTCCGCTTGTGCTCTTCCCATGAAACGCCTTTAGTGGGCGGTGATCCGCATTCCCGAAGCATGCGGCACCGTCACCTCTAATCTGCCCCGCTTCAAGCCGCCGTGGCTTGCTTCACGCGCGATCTGTGCCACGCGCGCATCGATGGCCGGCGCCCGCAGGGTCTCAAGTTCCGCCACAGTGTGGGCCGGGCCGAGATCGATCGTCAGTTGGAGATCCCGGTCCGCATCCTTGTTCAGGATCACGACAGCCGTCGAGCCATCCGGCAGCTTCGCCGCATACGCCGTCGCATCCACGCCGGTGGCCTGCAGCTGAGTGGTCAGGTCTGCCTTCACCAGTGTTGCCCCGCACAGCGCGCCCGCGAACTTTAGCCCATACGCCACCGGCTCCAGCGTGTATTCGTCACCGAATGTCGCAATGGGCGTGTAAAACGGGTGCGGATGGCTGGCGATCTGTTCCGGCGTGGCTCCGCCGTCCTTCAGCAGGACGTCGCCCGGCAGAAATCCACCCACCGAGTTCGCCACCGACTTGCCCGTGCCGCCGTGCAGATTAATACCGGAGTAGTTGTTGCTCGCGAGCAACAGCGAGTAATCCGCCGACCACAGGGCGGCTGCAAACACGTCGGAGACGCCCGGCTTGCCGCCGCGATAGCAGGTGTTGCCTTCGGTCATCCGCACGCGCACGCCCATCTTGCTGGCTGCGGCCGTTGCGGTATCGGCTGTCTTCTGCACACGCGCCATCGTGGCGGGCTTCAGCAGGTTTGGAATGTTTACTTCGGGATTCGTCGCCGGCCCGCCGAAGTAGTAGTGGTGCGTCAGGGTCGTAACGTGCGGCGGGTCCTGGATCGACGGCCACATCTCCGCTATCTGCGTGAGCCATCGCACATCGGACGCCACATCGGGCATGCCGAACCGCGCGCCCGGCACCGCTTTCGTCACTGCGCGCGCAAGCGCCAGCCATTCGTCCAGGTACGTTTTGGCATTCCAGGTCTTCGGATCGCGCAGATGCCGTCCGAACAGGTCCACCTCATTGCCGATCTGGAAATACTGCAGCCCCTCCGCAAGGGTTCTTGCGACGTAGTCGGCTTCCTCGGCTGCGTGCGCCGGCGTGTTGGTGCCCATGCCGATGCCGTACAGACACGTCCATCCCGTTGCGCCCAGAAATGAAGCCAGGTTGCGCACCGCTTCCGCGGTCACCGGGTAGTACTGCGCTTTGGGCTCCCCGGGCACTTCGCGCGTCTGCGGGTGTGCCGGTTCCGGCGACTCCGGCGTTGGCTTCCACCACTCGAACTCGCTCGTGTTTCCGCCAAGACGCAGCACACCATGTGTGCTCAGCGCCTTGAACTGCCGGATGAGCCCGGCATTCTGCCCGGAAAAGAACGAAGGATCCGCCAGCTGCTGCACCTCGTAAGACAGCCCCACGTAATCGTCCGGCATGTGCGGCCCTGTCGCCTCCGGGGGAATCATCAGCGTGGCGTGGCTGGGCGATTGCGCGCGCAGGCGCGTTGCAGCCGCACTCATTGCGGCAGAAGCAAGAAAACGGCGGCGGCTAATGCAATTCATCCTGAGCTCCTTATTCCCGCGGTCACGCATGCGACCCGGTTCTTTTTCCTGACAAAGGATACCGGTTGCCGAGTCAGCGCACACTCATGCTGCAGCTGTCCCATGAATTTCTGAAATGCTACCGTGGAACAGGAATGCGTGCCGTGGTACAACGAGTCTCGAAAGCTTCGGTCGCGGTCGAGGGCGGAATCGTTGGCGAGATCGGACCCGGCCTGGTTGTGCTGCTTGGCGTCGGCCGCAGCGATACCAAAGCCGACGCAGAGTACCTCGCCGAGAAGATTGCGGGACTCCGCATCTTTGAGGACACTGCGGGCAAGATGAACCTGAGCGTTGCGGATTTCGGTGGAGCGGTACTCGCCATTTCGCAATTCACGCTGTATGGCAATGTCCGACGCGGGAAGAGACCTTCCTTCGATGAGGCCGCTCGTCCCGAGTGCGCACGTGAACTCTACGAATATTTCGTCGCAGAGATTCGCCGCCGTGGCCTCAGCTGCGAGACCGGGCAGTTCCGGGCCATGATGTCGGTCTCGCTGGTCAATGAAGGTCCCGTAACAATCCTGCTCGACAGCTCAAAGTCGTTCCAGATTTA
>DASVAI010000274.1:0-4018 GCA_036376445.1 Acidobacteriaceae bacterium | reverse complement strand
GCCCTTCGCCCTGGCTCCCAAAAACCACGCCCGGCACTGTTGCAACATGGGCCTTTTCCAGCAGCAACGCCGCGGCCCTGCGGCTGTCCGTGTCCAACCGCCCGACCGACGGGAATGCATAGAAAGCTCCCTCGGGCAACTCGCAATCGAAGCCCATCTCGTTGAGCCCTTTCACCAGCAGATCGCGCCGATCGCGATACTCCGCACGCCGCTTCTGTTGGAATTCCGGGTTCAGCTTCAGCGCTTCGACCGCGGCCCACTGCACCATGGTCGGCACTCCATTCGTAGAGTAGAGCGCCATCTTGCGCATGGCGGTCATGAAGGGCTCCTCCGCCACTGCATAACCCACGCGCCATCCGGTCATCGCATAGCTCTTTGAAAATGTAAAGGTGGTAATCGTGCGTTCCGCCATTCCCGGGAGTGATGCGATGGAAACATGCTCGCCGTCATACACCAGATCCTCATACGCCTCATCCGCAATGATGACCAGGTTGCGACGCTTTGCGAACTCCGCGACCTCTTCGGCTTCTGCGCGCGTAAAGACGACGCCGCTCGGGTTTTGCGGCGTGTTGTAGTAGATGGCTCGAGCCTCCGGCGTAATAACCCGCTCCAACGTTGCCGTGATGCCTGCGCTGCGCGCCTCTGAAGTTGATACGTAGAGCGGACGCGACTCGGCGCCGCGGATCATGTCCGCAATCGGCGTCCAATAAGGCGAGAACAGCAGGCAATCCGTGCCAGGATCGAGCACGGAGTGGAACGCGCAATAGAGCGCATGCGCTCCGCCTACCGTCACCAGCACCTGCTCCGGTGTGACTGCAATGCCATTGCGCTCGCGCAGCTTTTCCACCAGCGCCGTGCGCAGGGGCCCAATACCTGAAGACGGCGCGTATCGCGTCTTGTTTTCTTCTGTCGCTTCGTAGAGCGCCTGCTTGATCGGCTCAGGGGTGTCGAAGAAAGGCTCCCCGCCATGGAAAGCATGCACCGTCTGGCCCGCGGCGCGCAGCTCCAGCACCTTGTTGCGGATCACCACGATATCCGAGAAGCCCACTTCATCCAGCCGTCTCGCTGCCCGCAAGATGTGTGATCCGGCCGCCGTCACCATACGTGAACCTTACCTGAACCTTACCTGGCTCGCAGAGATGGGATGAAACTTCTAAGAATACAGGCTTCGTTGTGGCCCGAATAGACCGGGTGGACGCACCTATACTGAAGCACGATGCAACGCTACATCATCTGGTATGTGCTGGCATTCTTCTGGGCAGGGATTGCCGGCATCGGATTTCTGCGCCACCACAGAACAAATGCTGCGCTCGAGAGCGCCTTCGCCCTGCTTTTCGTCGTAATCGGTATGTTCATCAAGCGGCGCGATAACGCGGTGGCCGCACGTTATACCGCCAAGCGCCCTAGATAGACCGCCATCCCCGCCACTGCGTCCACATTCATGGCTGCCAGCGCATCGATCTCCTTCTGCTCACGTATTCCGCCAGCGACAATCAGTTGCCGCTTCGTCGCGCTTTTCAGCCTGCGCGCGACATCCAGCGGGAATCCCTGCATCGTGCCCTCGCTATCGATGTGCGTGTAGAGAAACGCCGCGCAGTACGGCTCCAGGATCCTCATCGCAGCTTCCGCCGTTAAGTCCACCTGCTGCTTCCAGCCTTTGATTGCAATCCGGCCCTCGCGCGTGTCCACGCTGAAGACAAGCCGCTCCCGTCCCACGGCCGCAGCCAGTTCCTCCGCAAAGTTGCGGCGCATCAGTTCCCGCGGATCGCTTCCGCCTCCCACGACCGAGGCATCGAATAGTGCCGATCCGATGATCACGCGCCGGGCACCGGCCGCGAGCAACTCCTGTGCACGCTCGATAGAATCGATGCCGCCGCCCACCTGGCATGGCAGCCGTTGCGCGATCTGCTCTATCGGTGCGCTGTTGCTGCCCTGCCGCATCGCGGCATCCAGATCGATGAGTTGCACCAGCGGATAGGGTGAGAAGCGTTGGATCCACGGCTCAAAATCGTCAAAGGCGAGCTTGAGTTCCCGGCCCTGCACCAGTTGCACGATACGGCCGCCCATCAGATCGATAGACGGAATCAGCATGGCAGCCTCACCGGAATCGACTGCCTCGCGAGTTCCTGCTTCAGCGCGCGTACATCGGCAATTCCAAAATGAAAGATGCTGGCGGCAAGCGCCGCATCCGCGCAGCCTGCATGGAATACATCTGCAAAGTGCTGCGCGTTGCCCGCGCCGCCCGATGCGATCACCGGAATCTGCAATGCGCTGCTCGCCGCTGCAGTTAACTCGCAATCAAATCCGTTGCGCGTGCCGTCCGCGTCCATCGATGTCAGCAGAATCTCGCCCGCTCCCCGCTCCTGTGCCTCATGAGCCCACTCCAGCACCTTGCGGCCCGTGGCTTTGCGCCCGCCATTCACGTAAACTTCGGCCGATTCGGCACTGCCTCCGCCGCGGCGTGCATCGATAGCAACCACCACCGCCTGCGAACCAAAGCTGGCGCCCACTGCGCCAATCAGCGAGGGATCTGCAATTGCTGCGGAGTTCACGCTGATCTTATCGGCGCCGGCATCGAAGAGCGCTGCAGCATCCGCCGCCCTGCGCACGCCGCCTCCCACCGTGAATGGCACAAAGATTTCCTTCGCCGCGCGCGCGACTGTATCCAGCAGCGTCTTCCGGCCTTCGTGAGTTGCCGTGATGTCCAGGAGCACAATCTCATCTGCACCGGCCGCAGCATGACGATGCGCCAGTTCTGCCGGATCCCCTGCATCCAGCAGATCGACGAAACGCACGCCCTTCACCACGCGGCCGGCGGCCACATCCAGGCAGGCAATGATGCGCTTGGTCAGCATCCGGGCACCGCCAGAAAATTGCGCAGCACCTGCAGCCCCGCATCACCCGACTTCTCGGGATGAAACTGCACGCCGAAAAGATTGCTGCGCTCCACTGCTCCGCTGAACGCTCCCGCATAGTCCGTAACGCCCGCGGTCGTCTCGACTACCGGCGCGCGATAGCTGTGCGTGTAATAGACGAATGCCGGCTGCGGCAGGCCAGTGAGCAGGCGCGACCATGGCTGTACTTCCAGTGTGTTCCAGCCCACGTGCGGCACTTTGTGGGTCTCCGGAAAGCGCATGCACCGTCCGTGCATCGCACCAAGTCCCGGCACAGCATCGGCCTCGGTACTGCCCTCAAACAGCCATTGCAGTCCTACGCAGATGCCGAGGAACGGCACGCCGCGTTCGATCGCCTCGCGGGCCGCTGCATTCATCCCGGTCTCGCGCAGCCTCGCCGTCGCCGCAAAATGCCCGACCCCGGGAAGCACAACGCGCTCCGCCTTGCGCACCACCGCAGGGTCATCTGTCACCTGAGCCTCGGCCCCAAGCGCCTTAAACGCTTTCATCACAGACGTGAGATTTCCCGCCCTATAGTCGATGACCGCAATCACAGCAGCCCCTTTGTACTCGGCAGCATGTCGCCCAACTGTTTGTCGTGCGAACAGGCTACTCGCAGGGCTCGCGCAAACGCCTTGAACAGCGCCTCAACTTTGTGGTGATTACTGCGTCCGTAGAGCGTCTTCAGATGCACATTGGCGCGCGCACCACGCGCGAAGCCGTCAAAGAAATCCTCTACCAGCTCGCTTTGCAGATCGCCCACCAAGCGCGTCTTTACCTTGGTTTTCACCACGCAGGCCACACGCCCGCTCAGGTCTATCGCCGCCACCGCGAGGGTCTCATCCATGGGCATCACAAAATATCCTGCGCGCAGGATGCCTTTCTTCTCGCCCAGCGCTTTGTCGAAGGCCTCACCCAGCGCAATCCCAACATCCTCGACAGTGTGGTGCTGGTCCACATCCAGGTCGCCCTGGCAGTCGAGCTCAAGATCGAATGCGCCGTGCCGCGTGAACAGCTCCAGCATGTGATCGAAGAAGCGAATGCCCGTGCTCACCTTGTAGCGGCCCTGCCCTTCAATCGTCAGCTTCAGCGCTATCTTCGTTTCCGAAGTATTGCGTGCGATC
>DASVAI010000271.1:0-3696 GCA_036376445.1 Acidobacteriaceae bacterium | reverse complement strand
TTGCGGTGGGATGTGGTGTCGCCGTGCTGTGGAGCGTGCGGACGATCGCGTGGCTGCGCGGAATGTCGCGATTGCCTGATCTGCTGGAGGAAGATGCGGGTTTGGCGAAGAGTTCGCTGAGCGTGATTGTGCCGGCGCGGAATGAGGGCGCTGCGGTGGCGGAGGGATTGCTGTCGCTGCTTGCGTCGAGTGATGTGGCGCTGGAAGTGATCGCGGTGGATGACCGCTCGACGGATGAAACGGGCTCGGTCATGGATGGATTGCAGGGCGCTCCGCGTGAATCGGGTGTGGAGTATGTGGTCGAGCATGTGCGGGACTTGCCCTCCGGATGGCTGGGCAAGCCGCATGCGATGGCGCGCGGCGTGGCTCTGGCCAGCGGGGAGTGGCTGCTTTTCACCGATGCGGATGTGGTCTTTGCTGCGGACGCGCTGGCGCTGGGGCTTGCCTATGCGGAGCGCGCGCGCGTCGACCACATGGTGGTGGTGCCAACCGTTGTGGCTCGATCCGCGGGCGAGCGGATGATGCTGCCGTTCCTGTATGTGCTGTCGATCTGGGGTCCGCGCATGTGGCGTGTGGCGGATCCGACGGCGCGCGATGCGGTGGGCGTGGGGGCGTTCAACCTGATGCGGCGGTCGACCTATGACGCTGTGGGCGGATGGGAGCGGCTGCGCATGGAGGTGATCGAGGACCTGCGGATGGGAATTGTGATCAAGCGGGCGGGCTTCCGGTCATGCGTGGCGGTCGGGCGGGCCCTGGTGCGCATCCGCTGGGCGCATGGGGCGCTGGGCGTGGTTCGTAACCTAACGAAGAACGTGTTTGCGGCGTTCCGGTTTCGTGTTGGGCTGGCGACGGCGGGATCGGCAGCGCTTGCGGTGTTGTGCCTGCTGCCGTTCGCGGGCCTTGTGCTGGGGCTGGTGTGGTGGAGGGCGTGGCTGTGGCCGAGCGCAGTGTCGATTGCGGCGATAGCCGCGCTGTACTGGCGGCATCGGCGGCTTGCTGAGCCGAGCGATGCAGGTACGGTGCTGTGGCTGGCGGCGTTTCCGGCGGCGGCGCTGGTGTTTCTGTATGCGATGACTAAGTCGACGGTGCTGACACTGGTGCGCGGCGGCGTGGTGTGGCGGGGGACTTTTTACCCGCTGGCGGAGCTAAGGGAGCATTCGGGCCCGCTGCGGTGACTTGTTGAGTTCTGGTTCTAGATTGTGGGAGTTAACTTTGCGGGGAGGCGAAGGCAAGCTGTGAATATTTCTGACGGTTTCCAAATAGAGCAACCCAACGTCTTTATCCCTTGGAACACTTCGTCACGAGAACTAACGACATGTTTTCGTGATCTCGATCTGAAACAGATCAACAATAGCTATATTGTGACCCAATGTGTTGCGCTTAAAGGCCTGTCACATAAGTTAGGCTTCCATTTCGATTTGCGCCCTGGATTTGGCATATGGTATTTCGAACTGTTCGACAATGGATGTCAAAGTATCGCATCGTCCTTCTTAACCTTTCAGAAGCATCTTGAGGCGACCTTTGGCGAGCCTACAATTGCTGCCCCCGGAGACGAAGGATTACCCTCATATACGTGGCAACGGAATGGTTGCGTTGTGCTCCATCGCGTCCAAGAGCGTTTTGGGCCCACAGAGATAGTGCGAGTTGAGAGATCTTCATCTGAGCCTGAATCAATTCAGTGAGCCCGTGGATCTCACATGCTGGAGTTTGCCTTTAGTGGCCTTTCGATAAAGGGGGGCCCAAACACAGGGCGGTTCACGGGGTTCTGGCAGTGGAGCCAGTAAATCTAGCTATTCCGGCGAAGGACTGTGACCGCGTCGTCGGTGAGGAATTGGTCGCTACACGCTGCTAATGCGTGGCGCGGAAGACGCTGAAGTGGCGATTGCCGCTGAGTGCCGGGTCGTGCACGGGGGCTTTGCCGTCCTCGGCGCTGAAGCCGCGGAGGAGCGCTGGGTTGGGGCGGAACTTCTCTGCGCCGCCATGAAGCTGGCGCGCATTGCTGAGGTAGATGAGGCTGCGCTGGTTCACGCTGTGAATGGTGCCGCGGAGTTCGATGTCCTGGTCGCGAAGTGATTCGAGGTTGCCGGCCTCACGGCGATCCTGGGGCAGGCTGGCGATGGTGAAGCGGCAGTCTTCATCGCTGGTTTCGGGGCTGCAGGTGTCGAGGAATCGGGTGCCGTCACGGAGTTCGGCGATGTTGTAGACGTGGGCGGCGATGCAGATGTCCTTGCCGGTGTAGCGGGCTGCTTCGGTGGCAGGATGGCAGACGGGCGGGGCGGCGTGGAGTGTGATGGAGATCAGCAGGAGCCCGTAGACTTTTCGCACGCTGGAGATCGTAAGTGCGGATTGAGCTTATTGCGATCCCATACAGGTGGTATCCGGCGATTCGGACCAATGATCTCGGTGAACCCTGCGGGCCGACTGTTTTGCAGGGAACTACCCCACCCCAGCCTTCGGCTGGAGTAGGGCATCCCAGTCGTCCGTGGGCCGGATCAGTGGGCGGTGAGGGCGGGTTCCTCGGATTTGCCACTGCCGTAGTGGCTGGCTACATAGTCGTCGAGGATGCGCTTGAAATCCGCGATGATGGTGTCGCCTTTGAGGGTGATGGCGAGCTTGCCATCGATGTAGACGGGGGCCTTGGGTTCTTCGAAGGTGCCGGGGAGCGAGATGCCGATGTTGGCGTGCTTGCTTTCGCCGGGGCCGTTGACGATGCAGCCCATGACGGCGAGTTTCATCTCTTCCACGCCGGGGTATTGCTTCTTCCACTCCGGCATGGACTCGGTGAGGTAGTTCTGCACCTGCTGGGCGAGCTCCTGGAAGTAGGTGCTGGTGGTACGTCCGCAGCCGGGGCAGGCGGTGACCTGCGGGGCGAAGGAGCGGATGGAGAGCGCCTGCAGGATCTGCTGGGCGCAGCGGACTTCCTCGCTGCGGTCGCCGCCGGGCGTGGGGGTGAGCGAGACGCGAATGGTGTCGCCGATGCCCGCGAGCAGCAGTGGCGCGAGCCCGGCGGTGGAGGCGACAGTGCCCTTCATGCCCATGCCGGCTTCGGTGAGGCCGAGGTGGAGCGCGTGGTCGCAGCGCGCAGCGAGCGAGGTGTAGACGTCGATGAGATCGCGCACGCCGGAGACCTTGGCGGAGAGGATGATCTGGTCGCGACGCAGACCATAGCGCTCGGCGGCGGCGGCATTGTCCAGCGCGGAGCGGACCATCGCTTCCATCATGACGTCGCGGGCGTCGAGCGGCTCGGGCAATGTGGAGTTCTCGTCCATCATGCGGGTGAGGAGCGCCTGGTCGAGCGAGCCCCAGTTGACGCCGATGCGCACCGGCTTCTGGTGCTTGACGGCGACTTCAACCATGGTGCGGAAGTTGTCATCGTCCTTGCGGCCGATGGAGACGTTGCCCGGGTTGATGCGGTACTTGGAAAGCGCCTGGGCGCAGGCCGGATATTTGGTCAGCAGCAGATGGCCGTTGTAGTGGAAGTCGCCGATGATGGGCGTGGTCCAGCCCTTTTCGCGGATGCCGTCAACGATGTAGGGCACTGCCTTGGCGGCGTCGTCGTTGTTGACGGTGATGCGGACGAGCTCCGAGCCGGCGCGGGCGAGCGCGGCGATCTGCTGGACGGTGCTCTGGACGTCGGCAGTATCGGTGTTGGTCATCGACTGAACGACGACCGGGGCAGAAGAGCCGACACGGACA
>DASVAI010000261.1:0-11124 GCA_036376445.1 Acidobacteriaceae bacterium | reverse complement strand
ATGCGTCCAGTGTGCACCTGGGGCTGGGCAGCGAATTCATCCTGACGATGCAGCAAGACACTCCCTAGATCTCGCGAGAACCTGCGTGCGAATCGAGTGGTCAACATCGGAGACCCAAAGCAACGACGGACTGGGAGCCGTGGTGTTGCTCCTATTCCGTCGTCTTGTGCTCAAGGGGAACCTGGGTCGGGACTCCGACGGCGGGAACGATCTGATCGAGAATCTGGTTCGCGGCGCGGAGGCCGGAGCGCATTGCTCCGTGGACCGTGCCCCAGTGGCCGGTGGTGTCGGTGTGCTCGCCGGCGAAGTAGAGCGTGTTCTGGAGGGGCTCGGCGATGACAGCTGAGCAATCCGCCGCTCCGGTTGGTGCGTAGCTGTAGGCGCCGAGGGTGTACGGGTCACGCTGCCAATCGTGCTGATAAGCGTTACGTAATTCTCCATCAAGCGCGTTTGGGGCGAACGAGAATATCTGCTCCAGAGAGCGGAGGGCGTGTGCTGGGAGCTGAGCTGGATCGTGGATTGCTTCTGCCGCGGGGCCGCCGAGCCAGGCGACGAGCAGCGGAAGATCGCGGGGATGCTGGGTCCAGTAAGTGGGTGGAGTGAGGCCGGGCGCGAAGAGGAAGTGCATCTTCGGCATTCTGTCCTTCCAGAATGCGGTGCGGAAGAGCAGGGCCAGCCGCCGGACGGAGCCGGGTTCCATTTGGCCGGCGGCGGAGAGGATGCCCGCGGGCTCGGGATCGAAGGCAACGCTGCGCGCCTGCAACACGCCGAGCGGGAGCGTGATGATGGCCTTGGGCGCGGAGAACGATTCGCCCGCCGCGGTGCGGGCGGTGACGGATTCGGGCTTCCACTCAAGCGATTTGACGGGAGCGTTGAGTAGGATGCGCGCGCCTGCCTGCCGGGCCTGCTGCGCGAGATGGCGGGGCAGCGTGTCGTAGCCGGTGAGCGGGCGCGAGGATCGCTCGCCGTGTATCTCTTCTTCGGCCTGCTGCTGGCGCGCGAGCGCGACGATGCCGATGCGCCTCGCGTCTGCGGCGTTGAACCCTTCGACGAAGGAGCGGGCCTGCTCGGCCTCTTCGGGGCTGGGGTGGAGGTGCCGAAGACAGGCATCGAAACTCATGTCGCCTTCGCGGCGCGCGACATCCGCAAGCTGGTCCAGGAGGTCGAAAGATTCGAAGGCGGAGCACGTCTCGAGTTTGCCGTCGCGAAAGCAGGCGTCCTTACCGGCGATCTCCTGCAGTTCTGTATGCGCATCCTGGAGAGCGTGAAGGAGTTCCGGCGGGCGGCCGTGTACGAATTCCGCGCCGAGCTCGATGGCGACGGGAGCTTCGGGTCGACGGAGCGTGAAGATGCGGCCGCCGATGCGGTCACGCGCTTCAAGTATGGTGACGCGGCGTCCGGCGCGGGCGAGCTCGCGTGCCGCGGCGAGTCCGGCTACGCCTGCGCCGAGGATGAGGACGTCGATGGAGCTTTCCATGCGCCTTCCATAAGGACTCTGCCGTGATCCAGATGAAGCGACCATAGAAATTCGCGGCAGCATAAACAAACTGCAGGTCCTTCACTTCGTTCAGGATGACACAGGAATTGAATGCTGGTTCAGGATGACGCAGGTAGAGGCGTCCCTTATTTTCTTCGGAGCAGACCTTGTGCTTCGTGGAGCACAGGCGGGAAATGAATTATTGAACCGCAGTAGACGCGGAGAGCCGCACTAGGGAGAGACGGCGGGGGCGCCCTCTCCTGTGGACGCCCCGGCAGTTGTGGTCTACGCCGCGGCGCGCGCGTTGGCGGTCGAGGCGATACGTGTGAGCTTCTCGTCGGCGGCCTTCTCCTCTTTCAGAATGGATTCGAGGATGGGCACGTCGCCGGTGTGCCCCATGGTTTCGGCCCAGGTACGCAGCGTGCCGTAGACGGCCATTTCGTGATGTTCCACTTCCTGGGCGGCTGCTATCAGTGTGACGTCGAGGACCATGGGGTCCTTGGCGTCCTTGATGCCGTCTTCCGCCTCCGTGACAAGCGCGGAGATAGCCTTACACGTTTCGGTTTTTGCGGAGCCGGTTTGGCGCTGCAGAATCTGCTCGAGCTTAGAGACGTGTCCCTCGGTCTCTTTCAGATGGCTGCGGAATGCATTGGCCAGGTCCGGCGTGGTGGATTTTTCGATCATGGTCGGAAGAGCCTTGGTGATCCTCTGTTCCATGTCGAGCGCTTTTTTCAGGTGAGCGATGTAGAGGCCGTGAAGCGTCTTGAGATTTTCGGAAGTAAGTTTCATATGTTAGCTCCGGAATGGTTGATCTCGGTAATGAGACATGAATGGCTGGAGCAGTCTGCGCGAGCAAAGGCGCAGCAGCCAACGAGAACGTGCAATATACAGATTGGACGGTTGCAAATTGTTCGACGTTGCCCTGTGCAAAGGATTGAGCTGTGCGTGGTCGCGGCACACGTGCATCCCACAAAGAACACAAAGAAAAGGAGCGAGATAGATGAGGCAACGAGCATCGAAGCCCGCCGGAAATCGGGTCGCGAAAAGCGCGGGGAGATCGAGGAGCACGATCGCCAGCTCGCCAAGCGCCTCCCATCGGGGTTCACGGGGCAAGAGAAAGTGGTCGGCAGGCGTGCATACCGAGTCGACGTATCCGCAGGAAGGCTTGTTCAAGAAGGACGCGGCGACGATAGCGCGGAGTCTGGCTTCGAAGAAGGTATCGCCGAAGGGGCCTGCATCCGGAATGCGGATGCTGACCTTCTATGTGAACCGCGCAGGGAAGAACCTGAGCGCGAGCCGGCGGCGGGTACTGGAGCGTGCAAAGGAACTGCTGCACCAAAAGATGGAAAAGAGCAGAATCGGGAAAATTGAAAAGAGCAGGAGCGGGCGGATTGAGAAGAGGAAAGGGGCGACGCACCGGCGGACGACGAAGAGCGGGTCGAGACGCCGGAGCGATCGATAGCTAATTCACGCGAGATTCAGGTAGGTGGAGTAGGGGCGGTCGCCGAGCGAGGTGAAGGGCACGAGCGTGACTGAGCCTTCTGCTGAGTCCGCCTGCCACTGGCGCTGGCCGATCCGCTTTGCGGCGAGCAGGTGTTCGCGCGTGAGGTGCCGTAGTGGCGCGTCCTGCTGCTGTTTGACAGCCATGAGGACGAGCGGGCCGCGGAGGAGCGCGACAGTGGTGGGGTGCTGCTGGTCGATGGGTTCGAGGCGGAGGCGGAGCGGGAGCTCGAGTTCGATGCGGTCGCCGGATTTCCAATCGCGGCGGATCGCGGCGAACTGGCCGGGGGTGACGGCGCCTGACTGGCGCTTGCCGTTTACGGAGAGGGAAGCGCCCTCGGCCCACTCGGGAATCCGGAAATGGAGGGTGCGGTCGGTGGGATGGGAGGTTGTCACCGTGAATGTGACGTGATCTTCATGGGGATATTCGCCCTGCTGGGTGAGCGAAAGCGCGGCGCCATCCTCTGTCCAGCGAAGGGTGGAGGGAACATAGAGGTTGACATATACGGCTTTGGGCGCGCGGAAGTAGACGTTGATGCGGTAGTCGGTGGCGACCTGGGGGAGCGTGCCGGAGCAGCAGGCCCAGCGGCCGGGTTCGTGGTAGACGCGCTTGGCGTCGTAGTTGTAGTCGGAGTAGTAGAAGTTGTCGCCGTTTTCCTGAAGCGGCTTTGCGCCGAGGACAGTGTTGTACATGACGCGCTCCATGCTGTCGCCGTAGCGCGCGTCGCCGGTGACGCGGAGGAGATAGCGGGTGAGCTTGAAGTGCGCGTAGGAGCCGCAGGGCGTTTCGAAGCTGTGGTGGGTATTGGTGAGGCTGTTATAGACGTCGGGGCTTCCGGGGGCGCGGAGTTTTTCATCCGGACCCCAGCCGCCGGTGGCGTAGCTCTGCTGATGCAGCATGGCGAAGGCGTTCTGCGCGGCGCGCAGATGCTTCTGGCTGCCGGCTACGATGTAGGCCATCATGGCGGAGGAGAGCGAATTGACGTGGCTGTAAGCGTGGCGGCCGTGGAGCACGTTTTCATTGCGCGAGAGCGGATCGAACCAGCCGTCATTGAGCAGATATTGCTGGGCGAGGTCGTAATAGCGGCGGCCGGCGCCGCGCTGCGACGCGAGAAAGAGATTTTCTGGCATGGTGTAGGACTCGTCCCACCACCACGAGTCGTTGTCCTGGGGGACGTCCTTGCGCCAGTGGACGCCCTGCTCGACGGCGTGGCCGGGCAGATGGGGGAGCGCGACGTCGGTGGTTTGGTCGAGGATGGAGAGCGCGTCGGGATCGCGGACATAGGTGTGCGAGTCGAGCAGGCCGAGCACTAGCTTGTCGTAGCAGTATGCGGGGAAGCGGTTCTTGATGTAGAAGTCAGCGGAGATGGTCTGGGCGTAAGCGCGGTTGAGACGCAGGACCTTCTGGTGCGTGGCTTCGTCGCCGGTGATGGCGTAGGCGCGGGCGAGCGCGGAGACCCACTGGCCGAAGGTGCAGGCCGGGGCGAATCCGTCGTCGAAGTTCTTGCGGTAGTCGTAATCGGGATCGTAGTGATACCAGCTGCCGAGGTCTTCGCCGGGCGCCGGGAGGCCGGCCATCTGGCGGAAGGGCTTGAGCAGGCTGTCGTCGCTGAGCGACATGAGGACGGCGTGCGTGGTCATGAGCTGGGTTTCGTGCAGGTCGCTCGAGAGCAATACGTCACCGTAGCTAAACTCTGTGAGCGGAGATGCAGGGAGAGGCTTGGCGGCGAAGGTCCACAACGGACGGGTGGCGATGGCGGCGGATGCGAGAGAACCTGACTGAAGGAAGCGCCTGCGCGAGAACGGGCTCATACAGTCGTTGTACTCTATTCCGCCATTCCGGCGTGCAGTAAACTAAGCGCAGTTGTGCGTTCGGAGATGGCCCTGTAGCTCAGATGGATAGAGCGACGGTTTCCTAAACCGCAGGTCGCAGGTTCGACTCCTGCCAGGGTCACCACTTAAACCATTTGTAATCAGTCAACAATGGGTTTAAGCGCTGCCAAGCAAGTATGCCCCGAGCAGCACCAAACAGCACCAAAATCGAGTCATAACTGACACCAAACTGACACCGCTAGTATTGGTAGGGAAGCCCCATCTCGCGCACCTCACAGGAGGGAACTCGGACCACATAGGCCGCATCCGCCACTATGTCGCCCAGGCGTACCGCGACGGACTGCTCAGCGCTGCAACGCCCGACGCAGTCCGCCGTGATTGCGACGTCGCCCGCGAGTCAACAGCAAAGCGCCAGCCAGGGAGATCACCAGCGATGATCACGCTGCCGACCTTCCCACTGCTCGTCCTACCTTACGCACGCCGGACTTCACCGCTGTCATCCCCGCTACACGGTCGCCGACCTGCTCGCCGAGCTTAACACCTATGCCGGATCGTATCTGATCCTGTGGACCGCTTCACGGTGCATCGAGGTCACCGCAGAGATGGTGGTCGAGATGGTCTCCATATGCCGTGATGATTTCGGCTATCGATCGCGGACATCTCCGTTCGAGCTAACCGTGCCGCGTGACGGGTTCGTGGTTGTCTGTGCCAACCCTGCCGTACCCGAAAGTCGTTGACGCCGCATGATCGTGCGACTTTTAATCCCAATACTGAAAGGGAACTGTCAATGAAACAAATCGTCTGGGCATTACCGCTGCTTGCCTTGGCGCTTGGATGTCAAGAGCCTACTGGGACTTCCGCTGATACACCACAAAAAGCATCCGCCCCATCCTTAGCAACAGTTTCGGATTCACTCTGGCAGGCGAGCACGGATGTCAATGGTCTTGATAAGACCGTACGTACGGTCATTGAGACAGCGCATGCCTACAAATGGGATGCGGCGCTCGTGATCCGCTGCTCCCCGAGGAAGATCGAAGCCTATATCGTGGTCCCGGTATCGTTTCGATAATCTTCCGATCACGCGCCAAACCTGGGACGTTTCCGATGATTACGAGGCATTATTTCTTCCGCCAAGCGTCATTACGCGGCTTCCTAAGTATGAGTCCTTGGTGGTTGAGTATCAGCCGGATTATCTGACCCCGCAAACCATGACTATTAACCTAAAAGGATTGAAGGAATTCATTCCTACAACCGGCTGCCCCAATTCCTTGTCGCTGGTCAGGTCCAAGCCCAAGTCAAAGAGCTCTGATCCCGATGAGAATGGAACAATCTCCATTCAATAAAGTGCGCTCGCGGCGTCCTGGACTACGGTAGCTGTAGCAGGCCGCGGGATGAAGACTCCAAGGATTCCGATCTACCTTCGTTCACGGTCCGCGAGGTGCTAGAGGTTCGTGTGATACCGTTCCAAAACGTAACCACCCCACGCTCCAGCGGAGGCTCAGAGGAATGATTCGAACCATCGCCACTGTTGTCAGCCTTGCATACGCACTCCGTCCGTCCAGCCGGATCTACTCTTCCATCAAACATGATTACCGACGAGCCAAAGCTGAGGCCGCTGAACAGAAGCGCAGGCAGCAAGACCCTGAGTACATCCGCATGGCGGAGAGGCTTGCTCGTTACTTCCGGATGTTTTTCGGGGGCTGCATGTGCGCCACGCCGTGAACGAGCATGACAACTGTATGCACCAACACGGCCAGTGCGGCTGTGATCAAAAATGTCTGTGGCAAAGACTGGGTGCTTTCCGCCGTAGCCGTTTCCTCGCGAGTAGTACGCACAGAGTTCATTTGACAATGATGCAGGTTAAGCAGTTCGTCGAGAAATGGCTGCCCGCGACAATGAATTGATCGAGCACGCCAACTCCTAGTGCGCCGTTCGCGACGAGTTGTAAGTCCAATCGGTACGAAACAGCAAAAAATGCTTGCCACACCAGCATTTACAAATACTGTCCGGTTGGTTGGCCATCCCCCGTTTTCGGGAACTACGAAAACGAATGGGTTTGCCCGTGACAAGAGTACTTCCGGCTTGCCGACAAACCAGAATTATTTTGCTCGCCAGAGGTGCCTCGTCGCTCGGCACAAACCGCCGCGAAATAACCTAACCGCGGATTTGTTGTGCTATGCGATCGATGGCATGGTGAGCCGAGAGGGCTGCACCTTCCTGCCAGCCCACGAGGTGGGAGAGATAGTCTCCGGCAAAATATGTCCGGCCCTGCGGTTTGTCGAGCTGAGCGTAAGCGGCATCGCACTCTACGTGACGATTATTGGCAAAGGCGCCGAGGGAGTACGGAACCTTGCTCCAACTTACGTAGACAGGTTTCGCAAGTAGATGCGAACGTCCCGGGTGAAGCTTCTCCACCGCGGCGCGCGAGGCGTCGAGCTTCGCCTGGATCGACGAGAGGGCACCGAAAGGTGTGATCTTGTCCGTGATGTCCTCGCGTTCAATGTTGAAGCCGGCGATTAAAATGCCGGTCGGAGAAAACATCTTGTCGGTGGGATACCAGACCAGGTCGACAGTATCGTCAAGAAAAGAGATACCGCCGTAAATATTATTTTCCTTCTCCCAGAAGCGGGGAGACTCCCAGGCGATCTTGTACTGAGCGGTCATGGGCATGCCGGTAAAAGCTTTCTTGGTTTCCGTGGAGAAGTTGTTTCTTGTCTGGTGAAGGATTGCGATAGGTATGGTACAGACGCAGAAATCCCCAGTGAACGTCATAGGCGCGCCGGATTTCGTGTAAGCCACCGTGACGCTACTGTCGCCAGTAGTGATCTCTTCGACCACGCACTGGTAGTCAATAATCTCACCGAGAGACTTGGCGAAGCCGTAGGGGACTCGGTCCATGCCTCCAATGGGCTGGAACATGGTGGCCTGCCAATCGATCTGCTCCTCATAAAACTCTCCCTTGGAAAAGTTCGCGGCGAGGAGTTCGGTGAGTTTCAGCGGCTGGTGCAGAACGGATTGTGCAAGACCTGCTCCCCTTGATGTAGTGAAGCCGGCGCGAGTGGTGCCGATGTAATTGCCACTGCTATTGAGATCGCCAAAGCCGCGAAGGAAGTCGATGAGCTGCGCGGCATCTTGCTTTGAGAGCTCGTCGTCCAAACTGTGTTTGTTGATCGACTTGGTGAGGAGTTCGGCGATGTAACCACGCGTGTCGTACACAACCTGACGCTGCTGGACGGCCTTGCCGCCGTTGAGAACGTCAGCCTGCATTAAAGCGGAGCGGGACGCGTTGACCTCGACTTCGAGGGGCACATCAAGTTCCCGGCAATATCCGAGCATATGGGTGTGGATCGACGGAATGCGTGCGGGGCCGGCATTGAAATAACCACCGCTCTGCCAATCGCAACTCTGGACTGTTCCGTCGGTGAACTCAACCTTGCTGCCGTCGCGGACTGTCCAATTGCGGCCGCCGGGACGACTACGTGCTTCGAGGATCGTACAGTCGAATCCCGCTTTGCGAAGTTCGTACGCCGAGACAAGGCCGGCGATCCCGGCGCCCAGGATAACCACTCTCTTTGCTTTGCCGAAGTCAGCTGCAAGCTGCGGCAACGGAGACGCGCCGGGAGCGGCGGTGAGCCCAAGGGCCCGCATCGTGCTAAACGCAGCGGAGTAGCCGCCGACCTGCGCCATGCGCTGGATGAACGTACGTCGAGTCAAGCTCATGGCGAGTACTCCGTGCAGTGAGAGTTGTGTTTGGGTCCGTCTTTCAGTGTGAAGTAACAGGAAGGACGTTATGTCACTGACAGGTCACCACGCTGTCATATGAGTCACGCGTGCTCGGCCGCCTTTGCACTCTCTTAGCAGCGGTGGACCCGTTCTTAATCTGGCTGAAAAGCAGTCTCGGACCGGGCGCACGCGAAGTACATCGATCCGGCCAACTCTGCGTGCGCCATCCGCGCCTTTCATCGAGGCAAGGTCCTGTCTTACTCTTCGTCGCCTTCCACCTTCGGTATTCCGGCGGCGAACCAGACTCCTCCTACATTTCTGATAAGCAGGACCGGAGTAGCACAGGGGCTGGGGCGGCGCCGGAGACAGTAATCATCGATTCTGAAATCCCCATCGGGCTTGAGTGCCACGCCGGCCACAGTTGCCGCAGATGAGCGCAATAGCATGAGGCGATTTCAGCAAAGATTCGTGGAGCAGTTGCCCCATGTTCGGGAATCGAAACCGAAAACTGAGACGCTTGGACGTTGGCATAAAACTTTTCCTCTAAGGCGATTCGACAAAGGTGTCGGACGTGAGATTCGCGCAGGAAATCCCGCGGCTACCTAATCCAGCTCCAGGGCGAAGAGCGAACCGAATCCCGTTTCGCACTTCGCCCGTGGGACTTTAGGGATTGCAGGCGCCGGGGTGCGAAGGGTCCGGATCGGTGCAGAGCGGTCCGAGCTTGGTGACCGGGTCAGGGACGCTGATCATGGCCAGTGGACCGGCTCTGTGCTCTCCATTGAAGGGCGTGAACTTGGAAGGATCATTGGCTGGGAAGCCGCAAGCTGCTGCGTCTTGTGGATTGTTGAACCAAAATCCGAGGTGGAAGGTATTGGTAGGTTTGAGTGTCGCATCCGGATCGAAGCCAAAGATCTGGTCGAGCAGGATGGTCTTGATGCGAACATGGCCGTCATCGGTGTGTTTGCCAATTTGGATATCAGACTGATACCACGCCAGGCCAAAGCTGCCTTTGAAATCGGGATTGGGTGTCGACGGGGCGAGCAGCGATGTGCGCTCAACCGTAAACAGATCGAAGGCGAGGCTAGGCTTGATGCCGTCGAGGTCAAGAATCAGCGTGTCATTGAGTTCGCCCCGAATAACGGTAGCCCGGGCACGCGGTTCCTCATATTCCGACCTGCGCAGGCAATTCGCAAATTGCGGATTCGCTACAAGATCAAAGATGACTACGGACTTCTTGTTCTGCGCCGAAGCGGTGACAGGGGTTGAAATCGCACCGATTGTGGCGACGACCGCAAGCATCATGGTTCCGGAGCTAAGGCAGCTCAGGGAGCGTGCCAGCCAGTTGTTTCTCATTGCATTCTCCATCCTGTAACTTAGAATTCGTTCGCACCGTTCGACACCGCTTTGCAGCGGGCGCGTCGAGGGAACTCACGATCCGAGCCTAGCCACAGCGATGGCACGAGTCATAACGTAGTGGTCACGTTGGCGTGATGTTTCGGTGGGTGACTGGTCTATCGAGCGAGGCGGGCGCTGTGTCATTCGACCGAGTGAGCGGAGTTTTGATCAAGAGGCTTCAGGAGGGCTGTTGTGCCCAGTGGCTCGCTGTGCTTTGAATTGAGGGCTCGCGATGACGGCGAACTCTCTATCACAGACTTCTGACGGCCGTCGCGGCGCTCTGCCATCCACGTAAATGCCTGGCGGTCAACTTTAGCCTCGTCGGTGCTGCGGAGCATCACGTGGGCCAACTCGTGAGCGACGATGTGCTCCGGAGTGACGCCCATATCTGCGTGAATCAGTTTGGCGCCACGGATCAGCGTCAGATTGTGCTCGATATCCGTTTCACCGTAGCGTTCGCCGGGACCCTCTGCCATCCCAGCATTGCGCATGACATGGTGCCATGTGGTGTCGTCGCAGACCACGACAAAAGTCCAACCGGATGCCGGGTGCGGATACGCCGAGAGCAGTTTCATGAATTGCACGCCTTCTGTAACACACTGCGCTGGAGCGGGCCGACCGGCCTTCACGAAGTCACTCACGAAGGAGAAGTGATTCTGACCCATCGCGGGGAAAGTGCGTAGGGCGCACAAGAGAACAGTGACGATCAACGCCTGAATACGCATGGTGTCCGCCATTCGAGGTTTTGCGAGTTGGCTGCAAGGGCATTGCATCGCAAATCCCTCGAGCACGGTGCGAGGCTAGCGCTCCGTTGTCAGGAGAGTCATAACGTAGAGGTCACGTTCGCGTGATGTTTTGGTAGCTGACGGCGAAGACAACCGATGCTTTTATTTGCCCGCGAGCCTAAGATGGGTTCCTGCCAGGAGGCAAGGCCATCCAGCGAGGCGAGGTTGGAGTGCCGCATTTGCCATGCAAGCCGCGAACGACATCACATTCGGAAAATTTCGGCTAGACCTCACGAACGAGTGCCTGTGGCAGGACGCGCGCGCAATATCGCTGCGGCCGAAGGCATTTGCGGTTCTACGACTGTTGCTCGAGCATCCGGGTCTGCTGGTCACCAAGCAGCAAGTACTCGATGCGGTTTGGCCGGGCACGTTCGTAGGTGACGGAGTTCTCAAAGACAATATCCGTCAACT
>DASVAI010000258.1:0-4463 GCA_036376445.1 Acidobacteriaceae bacterium | reverse complement strand
GGCCGCATCTTCGGCGCGGTAGCCGGCCTTGTTGTTCGGGTTTTCGAAAGCATGGCCGGCATCGGGGTAGATCTTCACGTCGATAGACTTCCCGAGCTTCTTCAGATCTGCCTCGAAGCTCTTCACGCTGTCGGCGGTGATGCCTTTGTCCAGGCCGCCGTAGTTGCCGAGGATGGCGGCGTGAATCTGACGCAGAGAATCCGCATCGGTGGGCGGCGGGCCATAGTTTGCCACAACGGCCTTCAGGTTTGGATCGGCCGCCGCGAAGGCCAAAGCATAGCCGCCGCCCATGCACCAGCCGATTGCGCCGACGCGGCGGGGATCGACGTCCTTGCGTGAACTGAGATACGTCTGGGCGGCCTTCAGATCGCGAATTCCGCGGTCCTGGGGCAATCCGCGGCTGAGCTGATGCGCGGTGTCAGCATCGTCGGCAACCTGGCCACGGTAGAGATCGATGGCCAGGGCGTCGTAGCCGTGGGCTGCCAGGTCGGCGGCCTGCTCCTTGACCCAGTCATTGAGTCCCCACCATTCGTGGATCACGATGACTGCAGGATGCTTGCCCGCGGGCGAACCTACGGGCGCGTACAGCAACGCGTGCACGGTTTCCGAGCCGCTGGGATAGGAGACCTCCTGGGGTTCGACTGCATCGGCAGCGTGCACCGCAGTAGCCGCAAGGCAGGCAGAGAGTAGGAGCAGGAGCGACCGGGTGCGGGTGACGAGTGGTGGCATGATGGGAGCCTCGGGTGCTTGGAAGCGAAATGGAAAGCGGAGAAAACCGGAACCCGAGGAGTATGGCGCGGCAGCACGGGAGACGGCAAGTGCAGTCGGGGGAAGAGACCGTTCTGCCGCGGAAAAGAACCGCATTCAACGGCGGCCGGGCCATCTTGACTCGTAACCATGCCATCGCAATTCAAGATGCCATCCGGGGGAGCGTCCTTTGCGAAAGAGATTCAGGTCGGGGGCCTGGTGGAAGCGGACGCGCGACCTTTCGGTGATCGTCTACAACGAGCTCTTTCGCACGCGCGCCTTCACGATGGCCGCCGCGATGTCCTATTACTTCCTGCTGGCGATGGTGCCACTGCTGATTTTCTTTTCTGCAACGGTTGGGTATCTGCCGATCCCCAATTTGTTCAATCAGTTGCTGGACAACCTGGCGGTGTTGATTCCGCCGCAGGCGATGCACATGGTGCAGAGAATCCTGGGCAGTCTGCTGGCCCCGCATCGAGGAGGGTGGGTCTCCTTCGGCTTGCTGGGTTATCTATGGACGGCTACGGGCGGCTTTACGGCGCTGATCGAGGCGCTCAACGTTGCTTATGACGTCGAGAAGACGCGTAGCTGGTGGAGTGACCGCGTCCGCGCGCTGCTGATGACCTTCACGACCGGGTTGCTGACCTTCATTGGGCTGCTCGTGGTCATCGCGGGGCCGCACTTCGGGCATCTGCTGACAAAACTGCTACTAGTGCCGCCTGAACTCGGGAGAATGTGGCCGCTACTGCGTCTTGGCGCGATCCTGGTGACGTTTACGGCGGTGGTGGAGCTGCAGTATTACCTGGGACCGAATCGCAAGCAGCGATTCCTTGAAACGCTGCCCGGCGCGGTGGCCGCGATGATCGGGATCTTTCTGAGCTCGGCGGGAATGGCGTACTACTTCGGTCATTTATCGAACTACAACAAGACCTATGGGCCGATGGCGGCAGTCATCATCCTGATGGTGTGGTTCTATGTGGTTTCGCTGCTCTTCGTTGCGGGCGCGGAGCTGAACGCGGAGCTGATGAAGCAGCGGTCGACGTCGCGGCGGGCCATCCTGCCCAGCGAGATGGCCGCCAAGGCCAATGGCGTGTCGGCGGCTTAGAGCATTTCGGTATCACTGGAGACCGTCTCACGGCAGCCCTTGCGGCTTTTCTTGACGGAAAAGCCGCGCAGAGCGAATTTCCCCAGATCACTGCTACCGAAAATGCTCCAGCGCGGAGCGGTTTTTTGTAACGTACTCCAGATCGGCTCCACTATGGAGCTATTGAAGGACGTGCGGCGCACCCGCGCTCACTGGAAACGTATGAAATCGCTGGCGACTGTGTTGCTGATTTTCGTAACCTGCCTTGCCGTGGCCGGGACCATGGCGCTGATCGACCAGGCCCAGGCCGTGCTCGCGGTGCCGACGAGCATTGGAAACAGCCGATGACGAGCTCAACTATCTGGGCGGAGCGCGTCACGGCTGTGGTTCTGCTGCTGATGTGCATTGCGATCGCGGCGTTCGTTTAGTTGCGAGAAGGCAAGCAGATCCATCCACTGCGCCGTGGCACCTCGCGCCACGGCTCCGATCGGGATGACGACTCGTTTAATAGAACGAGACAGATTCACTCAGGCCATGTGCATGCCGCCGTTGACGTCGAGCGTGTGGCCGGTGATGTAGCTGGCCTTCTCGGAGGCGAGGAAGGCGACGGCGTTCGCGATGTCCTGATCGGTGCCCGCCCGGCCGAGCGGGATGATCTGCATCATCATGGCCTTCTGCTTCTCGTCGAGGACGGCGGTCATGGCGGTCTCGATCATGCCGGGCGCGACCACGTTGGCGGTGACATTGCGGGATGCCATCTCACGCGCGAGCGATTTGGTGAAGCCGATCAGTCCGGCCTTCGATGCGGCGTAGTTGGCCTGTCCAGCCTGGCCGGTTTCGCCGACGACGCTGGAGATGCTGATGATGCGGCCCCAGCGCGACTTCATCATGGAGCTGAGCACGGCCTGCGTGAGCAGGAAGGTGCCGGTGAGATTGGTCGCGATCACATCGTCCCAGTCGGCGCGCTTCATGCGCAGCAGCAGCATGTCGCGCGTGATGCCGGCGTTGTTGACGAGAATGTCGAGGCGACCGTATTTGGCGATGATGGCTTTGGCGGTGTCCTTGATGGAGGCTTCGTTGGCGATGTCGAGAATGAACGGCTCGGCCTGGCCGCCGGCGGCGGCGATCTCTGCGGCGACGGCGCGGAGTTTTTCTTCATTGCGCGCGGCGAGCGCGACGGTGGCGCCCTGTGCGGCGAGAGTGAGGGCGCAGGCGCGTCCGATGCCCTGCGATGCTCCGGTGACGAGTGCGATCTTGTTGGCCAGATCTGGAGTGGGTTGAGTCATGGGGAGAAGTATCGCTCAGTCGGCAGCAGGTCGGCGAGGGCGCGGGCGGCCGGGCGATGGCGTGTGAGGCGCGAGCTTTATAGCTCACTTGCGTGGATCGTTGGCTCCTGCACCGGATGCGTTCGCTGCGGCGGGAGGCTGATTGCGAAATGCGGCGTGTTCGCTGACGCAGGATTTCGCGGGTCAGGCGGCGCAGGCGGGGAGAGAGGGGACGGATCGTGTCGCCCTTTCGCTCGCAGCCTTGCTGGAGGAGGAATAGGTCGATGACGAGGTCCGGATTGCGCTTGACAAAGCGGAGCTCGCGGCGGAGTCTTCTGCGAGCGCAGCGGGGTACCCCCTCCCCCTCCCGTCGCCGGAGGGCGCGGTAGAAGTTGTGCAGAATCATGAGGTTAAGGTGGGTTCCGACGGGCAAATTAGTCATTCCAAAGAAGTTCCGGTTAAATTTGTCCAAACACAGGAGTTAGGGCAGCAGAAAAAGCCACCTTCGCGGTGGCTTTCTCTGCTGATATGTCGCTGTGTTTGTAGCTATTTTCAGGATAGCAAACTGAAGGGATATAACTGGCAGGATTTCTGTGGGTTTCCCGATGTGGGAGTTACCTATCGGAGGTTAGTTTTTCGGTGACGAGGAGTTCCGAGGAGCGCGTTTCAGGGGACCTATGCATCCTCCACTTCAAAAATCTTCCACTATTCCGGCATTACTCTGGTCTTCAAAACCACGTTTGCGATACTCACCAGGGTTAGCCCCGACAACTCGCTTGAACGCCTTACTGAACGCAGCGTCGGACTCGTAACCGACCGACCGGGCGACGTCTATGAGCTTTTTGTCACGCTGTTGGAGTAACTGCATCGCCTTCTGCATCCGCCACTCGGTGACATATTCCAGCGGTGTTTGTCCGAGTAGCTCTTTAAAACGCGCCGCGAATGCGGAGCGAGACATGCCCGCCGCTTCGGCCAGGGATTCGACCGTCCAGGGTGTATTCACCTTGTCGTGTATGGCACTAAGGGCAGTGCCCAGTTGGGGATCGAAAACCGCACGAAGCCATCCTCTGTTCTGTTGCGGTCCTAGCGCGATATGCGCCCGGAGTACCTGGATAAATAGGACCTCAGCTAGCCGAGTCGCGACTACTTCAGATCCCGGCCCCCGTTCTGCCATTTCTGACGCCAGCGCTTGCATTGTGATGTGAAGAGCAAGCGTGCGGGCCTGATCGGCCTTGATCAGAATGAAGCGCGGCAATAGCTGAGTGATTGGCTTCAGGCTGGCGCGATCGAAACTCAAGGACCCACAGACGATCGTCGTCGGTGCTCCACCACCTCCATAGTGAGCGATATTGCTGTTGGCCTTGGCT
>DASVAI010000237.1:0-13934 GCA_036376445.1 Acidobacteriaceae bacterium | reverse complement strand
CGATTCGTACCTGTTTGTAAGCCCGGGCGATGTCGCAACGATCTACAACGCGCCAACGGCGCTGAACCAACATCTGCAGCCGGGACAGACCACGTATGACGGGACAGGGATCACCATCGGCATTGTGACCAATGGCGGCGTGAATATCCCGGATGTGCAGAACTATCGCGCGCTTTTCAAGCTGCCGCCGGCGGATGTTTCGGTGGTGATGGATGGAAACTCGCCCGGCAGCGGGAACGACACGGAGTCCACGCTGGATGCGGAAGTCGCGGGCGCGATTGCGCCGGGCGCGAAGCTGGTCTATTACCAGGCCGCGGACACGACGTTCCAGTCCGGCGTGATGCTGGCGGTACTGCGCGCTATCGACGACAACACCGCGAACATCCTGAACGTAAGCTACGGCGCGTGCGAGCTTTCGCAGGGAGCGGCGGGAAACGCGGAGATCGTGAACGCGTGGGAGCAGGCCGCCGCGCAGGGCATTGCAGTGACGGTATCGAGCGGCGATGCCGGCTCGGCGGGTTGCGACAATCCGGACACCGTTTCGGCTGCGTTGCACGGATTCGGCGTGAATGCTCTTGCCTCTACTCCGTACACAGTGTCGGTCGGAGGCACGGATTTCGGTGTTCTGCGGAACAGCTTTTCCACCTACGTCAGCAAGACAAACAGCGGCGATTACACATCCGCTCTGGGATATATCCCGGAGACGGTGTGGAATGATTCGCCGGCGAACAACGGCAGCGCCGTGACGAATCAGCCCAGCCAGGATGTGGCCGGAAATACCAATATTGTCGCGAGCGGCGGTGGCGCGAGCAGCGCGGGAGCGTACGACAACGCCGGGAATGCAACGGGAGGCTATCCGAAGCCGCTGTGGCAGCAGGAATTTGAGACCAGCGCGGGCATAGCGGCTGATAAGGTGCGTGATTTACCGGATGTGTCGCTGTTTGCCGCCAACGGCATCTATGGCGCGCTATGGGCGACATGCGAGAATAACGATTGCACCGGCCCGAATCCAACGATCAGCGGGGTGGGCGGGACTTCCGCCTCCGCGCCGGCCTTTGCGGGCGTGCTGGCGCTCATCAATCAGAAGGTCGGGCAAAAGGCCGGAGCCGGCGCGCGGCTTGGACAGTCGAACTGGGTGCTCTATCGGCTGGCCCAGAGCCATCCGGAGGTCTTTCATCGTGCCAGCGGAAACAATGCGGTGGTGTGCGCAGCGGGAACGCCCAACTGCGGCACGAACGGGTTCCTGGGCGGTTACGATTCTCTCGGCGCCTACAATCTCGCGACCGGGCTGGGCAGCGTCGACATCGCGAGCCTGGTGAACAACTGGACCAGCATCGGCAGGACACAGACCGCGACTTCGCTGACGCTGGGAAGCGCCACATTCCAGCATGGGCAGCCGATCTCAATCGAGATCGCGGTGAATCCTTCGGCGGCGACTGGCAGTGTTGCGATCGCCACCGACCTGAGCACACGTGGAAGGTTTAGCGGCCCATCGCAGCTCAAGCTGCCGCTTGGGAACGGCCAGGCGACGGCGAACTGGCGCGGCTTTCCGGGCGGAACCTACAACGTATATGCGAGCTATGGCGGTGATGGAAGTCACGGCAGCAGCGTCTCCGCTCCGCAGCAGATCACGGTGGCCCCGGAAGCCAGCATGGTGCGGCTAGCGGTGACTGGCCCGGATGCCATGGGAAAGCTGACCAGCTTGGCCGGGCAGACGATCACATATGGGACATATCTCTCGGTGGATGCGCAGCCGATCGAAGCATCGCAGGTCGGAGTGCAGAATCCGCAGACGGATGCAACCGGAACGGTAACATTTTCTGACACGGCCGCCGCGCAGGGAGCGCAGGGAAGCGGGATGGTGGACGCGACAGGGAACGCGGAATTTCCGCTGCACTACCTGGGCGCCGGGATCCATACGGTGGCCGCCTCCTACTGGGGAGACGACAGCTACAGTCCAAGCGCCTCTGCCGCTGTTACGTTCACGGTGCAAAAGGCAGTGACGACTGCTTCTGTGTCGACTAGCGTGAGTTCGATTGATTCCGGAACACTGCTCGTGACGGGCACCATCCGGCCCGGCATAACGTCGCCGGCCCCGCCTCCAAACGGACAGATAACTTTCACGGACGCGACCAGCGGCAAGGTTCTGGGCACGGCCGGGGTCAGCGCGGGGCGCGATCCGGCGACGGGCGCATACCTGAGTGCGGCTTCGATCGAGGTGCCGGTCGATCAGCTAACGTTGGGCAGCAATAACATCGTCGCGACCTACAGCGGCGACGCCAACTTCCTGGCGTCGATAGCCGCTGCTCCCGCGGTGGTGGCGTGCACGGCAGGTTGCGGCAACGGCACAGGACAGACGCTCGGACTGTCATTCTCGCAGGGAGCTCCGGCGGCAGCTACGGGTAACGGAGCGGCCGGTACCTCAACAATGATTGTCTCCGTGACGCCGGGTGGCGGGTTTACGGGCGCGGTGAAGCTGTCTTGCTCGGTGAGCGGATCGAAGAGCGGCGACGTGAATATTCCGACCTGCGGCTTTACGCCTGCCACGGTGACGATTACGAATAGCCAGAGTGCGCAGGCAACGCTGACGGTCACGAGCACTCCCGGAGGAACAGCGACTGCGTCCATGCGAACCGCTGTCGGCGGCGCGGTGCTGGCGTGTGCGCTGTTGTTCGGATTGCCTGGGCGGCGGCGCGCTCTGGCGGTCTTCCGCGTGCTGCTGTGCTGTGCGGCGCTGAGCGCGATGCTGGGGGGAGTGACGGGATGCGGCGGCGTGAGCGCGAATCAGACTCCGGCGACAACCGGGAAAAACGCATCCGCGGGCACCACGCCGGACCGATATACAGTGACATTCCGTGCGGTGGATGCGGCCACCGGGACACTGACCGCTCAGGATTCCTTCACGATCGTCGTGAATTGAGTCAGCCGCGGGAAGCCAGCGGCAGACGCATTTCCACTTCGAGGCCATGTGGAATGACGTTGCGGGCCGTAATCGTTCCATTGTGGATGCGAGCTACCCGGTCCGCGATCGCGAGACCTAGTCCGGTGCCCCCGGATTCACGATTGCGATCATCGGCGACACGGTAAAAGGGATGAAATATGTTGAGCAAATCCTGCTCGGGGACACCGGGACCTTGGTCGCGGACAAGGATGCGGACCAGCACAGGATCGCCTGTTGATTCCAATGAAACCTCGACAGCATTTCCGCGCCCGGTGTAGCGCACGGCATTGCGGATGATGTTCTCGATGGCGCTGTGCAGCAGTTCCGCGTTGCCCTGAACCACATATTGGCCTTGCGCTGAGAGGTGAATGGCTCCCTCCTGCTCCTGTATCTCGAAGCCCGCGCTGCGGACAATTTGCTCGACCAATGCGGTGAACTCAACCGGTGCCATGGTCATAGGCGCCGCGGAGGTGTCGAGCCGCGCGACGGTGAGCAGACGTTCGATCATCTCGTCGAGACAGGCGATGTCGCGCTCTGCCTGATCGAACGCCGGGTCGTCGCCCTTTCGCTGGCGTCCGAGATCCAGCGCCACATTGAGCCGGGCCAGCGGCGAGCGGAGTTCGTGCGAGATGTCGTAGATGAGCTGCCGCTGGCGGGAGACGAGCGCTTCGATGCGCGCGGCCATGCTGTTGAAATCGCGGACCAATGAGCCGAGTTCGTCGCGTCGGCGCTCCATGCCGGCGGGAGCGCGCGCACCCAGGTCGCCGGCAGCGAGATGCCGCGATGCCTCACGCAGTCGCAGGATTGGGGCGGTGAGATAACGGGTAAGCAGATAGCAAATGAAGCCGGAGACAAGGAAGGCGACGCTCCATCGCAGCGCAACGGAGGCGAAACTGATGCCTGGGGGCGGCCCTGGGCGTTCGCTGCTCTCAACCGCGTAGATATAACGACGTCCACGACTGCCGCGCAGACTGATGAGGACGCGCAGAAAGCCACGCCTTCTGTGGAATGCGGGGACGTCGAATGGTACGTCGCGTGATCTGATGTCATCAAGCGCAGGGCAGACCTCACCTGCCAGGAGGCTGCCAGAGCTGTCAAAAAGGCAGCTCTTCAGATGTGTCTTGATTGTGAACTGCTGAAGGTAGGCAGATGCACCGACAGACCCTCGTTGCTCGAAGATGTCGACCGCGGCCTTTCCGGAGATCCATGCTGTATCCGCCAGGTTTGTCTCCGAGGCTGATTGGAAGTTCCTCGGATGGAGCAGGACCCACGTCAGGATGAAGGTGATTCCGATGGCGATGACGGTGCCCCAGAACCAAAGGAAAATCTTGAGAAAGAGGCTGCGGATTGTGAAGATCATCGAGCCTCTGTACGAAGCGCAAATACGTAACCGCTACCGCGCACCGTCTTGATCCGCTCCTCGCCATGCGCGTGTCCGAGCTTTTTCCGCAGATTACTGACGTGGACGTCGATGACGCGATCGAATGTGCCGAGCTTGCGGCCGAGGACCGACTCCGTGAGCTGCTCTCGCGTGAGCACATGCCCCGCATCGCGCAGAAGCACTTCCAGCAAATTGAATTCGACGCTGGTGAGATCGATGGGAGCGCCATCGATTGATGCTTCGCGCGCAGCGGGGTCGAGATGGATATCACCGACTGCGATCGGACCGTTTCTAGAATTGCCAGCTGATGTGGAGTTGCCGACAGATGCGCGACGCAGGATGGCGCGGATTCGCGCGATCAGCTCGCGAGGGTTGAAGGGCTTGGGTAGATAGTCGTCCGCGCCGATCTCCAGTCCGAGTATGCGGTCGACGTCCTCTCCGCGGGCGGTGAGAACGAGCACCGGGACAGGAGACTGATGGCGCACATGTCGAAGCACGTCCAGGCCGCCCATGCCGGGCAGCATGAGATCAAGAATGATGAGCGCGTGCTCGTGTGAGACGGCGCGCTCCAGCCCGCGGGTTCCGTTGTGCACTGCTTCGAGAGCGAAGCCTTCCGGAAGCAAGCGTTCGGCAAGTAGCCTGCAGAGGTCGACGTCGTCATCGACGATGAGTATGCGGTCCATGGCGCCTGCTATCGATGGTATTCCGCTGCACGGCGACGAGCGTGCGCCTTTACAAAACTTTATGTTGCTTCACCAATCTTTATCGCGCGCTCAGCGGGCCGATGTTGGAATCGATTTGTAGCAAAGGAGTGCACATGAGCGGGAAACGAATTGCGATCTGGTCAGGCCTGGCCGTACTGGTGATTGTGGCGGGTCTGGCATTTGCGCGGGCGGATGCGCGTGTAGGGCGCGGATGCTGGGAGCATCATCGCTGGGGACATTTCGGCCCCATGGGATATGTGGCGCACGAGTTGAAGCTGAACGATACGCAGCGGCAGCAGATTCAGACGCTCTGGCGGCAGGAGAAACCGGCGGTTTCCGGCCTGGTGCAGGAGTTCTCTGCGGAAGCGAAGGAGATGGATGCAGCCACGGCGAACGGCAACGTCGACGAGAACAAGGTGCAGGAGATCGCATCGCGGCAGGGACAGACTGTCGCAAAGCTGCTGGTGGAGAAGGAGCACTTCAAATCAAAGGTCTACGCGACGGTTCTGACGCCGGAGCAGCGCACGAAAGCAGACGAGATGCAGGCGCGGTGGCATGAGCGCATGGGCTACTCCGGAAACTTCTGAGACACGCAGATCAATGTTCTGCCGGCAGCGAGACATGGAAGGAGACATGGCGATGAAATGGGAAATGACATTTCTGACGAAGCTAACGGCGGCCGGGCTGGTCGCGGTCGCGATTGCGCTGTGGACTCAATGGCTCTCCGGTGATCCAGCGTATCCGAAGTTCCCCCCGGGGCCGGTGGTGTTCATCGCGGTGGCTGCGGTGGTCATCTACGGAGCGCGTTGGTGGTGGACACCTTTGGCCGGGGCGCTGATTTCGCTATTTGTCACGGCGGGATGGTTCGCGCGGCTGCCGCAGGCGATGCTGCGGCTGGGACACCCCGGCGACGTTGGCCGATTTGCCACCGGCATATTTCTCGGCGCCCTGTTGCAGATCGTCGCCTTGTTTGTAACGGATATCGCGGGAGTGGCGGCGACTGTGCAGAATTTCCGCCGCGCAGGGAAAAGCGCTGGTGTCGGCGCGACTATGGCATGCCGGGTCTTTGGCGGGATATTTGTGCTGATGGGCTCGCTGGCCATTGTCGGCGGCGCGCATCTGGACAAGTACCACAACCTGATGCATCTCGTATGGGGTGTGCTGGCGGTGGGCGCCAGCTTTCTGGGATCGACTGTAGCGCGGCGCTTCTGCATTGCGTCCGGCGCGTTTTACCTGACGATTGCGGTGCTCGGACTTGTCATGGGAAATCCGGCGCTGACCAGGCTATGGCATTTCGGTCCGATGATGCTGCACACGGGCGATCACATCTTTCATCTTGTGCTCGGCTCGGTGTTCCTGGCGATCGGGTTGGTTTCGGGGCGGCGGTGGGTGCAGCGGCCGAGCCACGCCTAGTCAAAGCAAAACAACTTTGTTGGTCTTCCAGGCTTCGCAGATAACCGCCTTGCGAAGCCTTCCTTTTTGCCTGCCGGATTTCTAGATGTTCAGGCCGGAGCGCCGGACCCACTGCTTGCCGTGCTTCTCGAGATAAATCCATTCGGAGTTGGCGCAGAGATTGCCGCAGAAGTTATTGCGGTAAACGAGCGCCGCGGTCTGTTTGGAGTCGAAGTACACCTCGCTGAAGAACGTGATGGCAGGGTAGCTGGTCTGCGCCTGCTGATACGCCGCGACCTGGCTGGGGGTGAGAAGGGCGTAGTCGCCGCCGAGACGGAATTTGCGCGTCAATTCGATGCGCTCGTAACGGCGTGACCTGAAGTCCTGCACGGCTTCCTGAAAGGACTGCTCGTGCCCCGGCGGCGGCTGCAATTGGGTATCGGGCGCAATGGCCGGATTCATGTCCGTGATGTTGACTGTGGTGCCGGCGATGGCGACAGGACCCTGCTTTTGCGGGACGCCGGGGCTGGGATCATCGGTCAGCAGCAGCGAGTAGATGGCGTATGTGTTGGTTGCGCGTTCCTGCTGCATCGGTTTCGGCTTGGTCGTATGATGCGGCGACTGCGCGAGACTGGCGGCGGCAAGCGCCAGCACCGACAGGGCTCGTTTCATGGAGGCGATTCCGGCCATCATGCACTCCTTTTCGTATGGATGCCTGAATTCTTCGCAGAGCAGACGCAGGCACGGTGGGAAACGCTCGCGACATGAGCGTGTGCGGAAACGGCGAGGAGTCGGGCGGGGCGCGGCGGCGGCAGGCGGAGATGGAGCGATCGGTACTCGGGCATGCGTAACGAGGGCATGGGTAGCGTGAGCAGCACAGCGACGTGCCTGATTGTAACGGTGCTACGGCTCCTGGGCGGAATGGCGGTACAGCAAGGCATCGCGTATTCTGCGCGCGAGGGATATGTTTTGGTTTCCAGGCGTCTGCACTTCCATTTCTGCGCGCTCGCGTTGCTGGCCAGCGCATCGACCTTCTATACGTATGCGCAAACGCAGCAACCGCAGCCGCAGCAGAGCGCTCAACAGGGAATGAGCGGCGGCGTCACCACTGGCGGCACGTTTGCGCCGGTGCTCGATGCGCAGAAGCGGCCGATCACGGCGGGCGGATTCGTCGAGCATGGCCCGGTTATCTTCATGGATGTGACGGAGAAGTCTGGGCTGTCGAAGTGGACGCACCGCGATGGGACGAGGGAGAAGCAGTTCATCCTGGAGACGCCGGGCTCGGGCGTGGGGCTGGTCGATTACGACAATGACGGATGGCTGGATATTTATCTGGTGAATGCGTCCACCTACGACGCGCTTGCCGCAAAAGCTTCTGCGCCACACGCCGCGCTCTTCCACAACAATCATGATGGAACGTTCACCGATGTGGCGGAGAAGGCGGGTGTCACGAACGACCGGTGGGGTTTTGGCGTAGCGGTGGCGGATTACGACAACGATGGCTGGCCGGACATGTACGTGACGAACTTCGGCGGGAATCGGCTGTATCACAACAACCATGACGGGACTTTCACCGATCTCGCGCAGAAGGCCGGAGTGGTGCTGGGTGGATGGATGACGGGTGCGACCTGGGGCGACTACGACGGCGACGGGAAGCTCGATCTGTTTGTTCCGGGCTATGTGCACTTCGAAAACGATCAGCCGCCGACGCCGGGGTCTTCTTCGGCATTGTCCAAAAACTTCTGCCAGTTTCGCGGCGAGCCCGTGATGTGCGGACCGCGCGGACTGGAGGGTGAGCACGATCATCTCTTCCACAACAACGGTGACGGAACGTTTACCGATGTGAGCACGAAGCTGGGGGTGGACGACAAGGCGGGCTATTACGGGCTGGCCAGCGTGTTCATCGATGTGAATAACGATGGCAAGCCTGACCTGCTGGTGGCTGACGATTCCACGCCGAACTACCTCTACATGAACAAGGGCAATGGGACCTTTGAGGACGCGAGCTATGCCTCCGGGTACGCGCTGAACGAGAACGGGCGCGAGACGGCGTCGATGGGCATCGCGCTCGGCGACTACGAGAACAGCGGCTGGGTCGATGTGTTTCACACGACGTTTTCCGACGACTACGACGTGCTGTACCACAATGACGGCGGCGGGAACTTTACCGACGTGAGCTATGCGGCAGGAGTGGCCGAGCCGACGGTACCGTTCCTCGGGTGGGGCGATGCGTTTCTGGATTACGACAATGACGGCTGGAAGGACATATTCGTCGCGAACGGGCACGTATACCCGAGCGTAGACAAATACGACTGGGGCACCACCTTCGCGGAGCGGCCGCTGCTCTTTCGGAATCTGCAGGGCAAGAAGTTTGAGCTGCAGCCGGCGGTGACAGGAACCGGACTTGCGGTTGTGGTTCCGGGGCGCGGCGCGGCGGTGGGCGATCTGTTCAATGACGGCAAGCTGGATATGGTGATCAACAACATGGACGCACCACCGACACTGCTGCGCAATGTGAATCCCGATCATCATCACTGGGTCGATATCAAACTTATCGGCGTCCCGAAGGGGCCGCGCGATGCGATCGGGGCGAAGGTGTATCTGACGGCGGGCGGTATGCGGCAGCGCGGCGACGTGTACAGCGGAGGAAGCTACGCTTCATCGAGCGATCAACGGGTGCACTTCGGACTGGGGCAGACGAGCAAGGTGGACGGCGTGGAGATCCACTGGCCGGATGGATCGGTCGAGAAGGTGCAATTGCCGGGGATAGACCGGGTCGTCACGATCGAAGAAGGCAAGGGCCAGCCGGGCGGGCCCGCGGACGTGAAGAAAGCGTCAGCGCCACGGAAGCAGGGGCCTGCTCATAAGGAATAGAAAGGCAAGGTCGCGCGAGATGATTCGCGCGGCCCACTCCCCGAAGCGGCTTACTGGTTGGTGGGTGCGGCCGGCTGTGTTGCCGGCGCGTAATGCGCGGTGGCGTGCCGCTGCATGTTGCGGTTGTGCACCTGGACCACGCCAGCAAAGAGAACGGCGAAGAGGGCTACGAACAAAAGGGCAAAAGCAAGTATGTGTTTGCGGGAGAGGTCACGCATAAGTGGCAGCCATATTCTGCCTCCGGTAGCATGATCGTCAAGTAACTTCTGCAGAAACGTATCTACCGCTTTCGGGTCGCCCGCCGGCTCCTGCGATTCAAGGAGATAGAGGCTGTTCCTCGCCTCGTTCCTATTCGTGGCTCGTTCCTATGGCCGCCGCTTTACCGCGAGCGGGGCGGTGGAGTTGCGAACGATCAGCTCGGGGCGGATGCGATATTCGATGGCGGGCTGCGGGCCCGTTTCGCGTCTGCCGGCACGGTGCAGCGCCTGGAACGCGTGGTCGGCGATGGCGGCGCGCGAGAGGCGCACGGTGGTGAGAGCAGGGTGCAGGAAGGCGCTGATCTCGATGTCGTCGAAGCCGACGACGGACATATCCTCCGGAACTCGCAGCCCATGACGGTGCAGCGTTCCGATGGCTCCGATAGCAGTCAGGTCGTTGGAGGCGATGACGGCGGTCGGGCGCTCATCGAGATCGAGGAGGCGCTCCATGGCGGCGCGTCCGCCGTCGATGCGGTGATTGCCGACCTCGATGAGCGCTTTGTTGATGGTGAGGCCCCTGCGTTTCAGCGAAGCGAGCAGAGCCTGGCGGCGGGTGCGTGCCGACGCGAGATCCATGGGGCCGCCGATGAAAGCAATGTGACGGTGACCGAGCGAGACGATGTGCTCGACTGCATCGTCGACGCCTGCGGTGTAATCGACCAGGATGTTGCTGATGCCGTTGGCGGGGTCGCCGGTGTCGAGGAAGACCATGGGAATCTGGCCGCGGTGGAAGCGATCGATGAGGTGAGCGCCCATTTCGGACGTCATGACGGCGACGCCGTCGACCTTGCGCTCGAGCATGCGCTGGACGCAGATTTCCGTGCGCTCCGGGCTGTAGCCGGTGTTGGCGACGATTACCTCGTAGCCATTGCGGACGGCCATGTCCTCGAAGGACTTTACGAGTTCGGGGAAGAACGGGTTAGTGATGTCGGAGATGATGAGGCCGTAGATGCGGCTGCGTCCGGACCCAAGGGCGCGGGCATTGGTATTGGGGTAGTAGCCGAGCGCCTCGATGGCGCGACGGACCCGCTCCGCGGTCTTGGGCGCTACCTTATTGGAGCCGTTGATAGTTCGCGATACGGTGGCGGTGGAGACGCGCGCGCGATCGGCGACTGCCTGTATGTTCATTTGCCCCCGGGGCGGGAGTGCGATTGATGGGCAAAATCCCGCGATGTCAGACAGAGGATAACTCGACCGGCAGGAATGGAGTCACGACTTCGGCTGGAAGTATTTGCACCGCAGTTGTTGTAATCGGTTACAATCCTGACGGCGATCACCGTATCTGGAGTCAGGCCCAACATGGCACCGCAGCGCAACGCCTTCCCGCACCGCCGCTACAATCCTTTGCGTGGCGACTGGGTGCTTGTCTCGCCTCACCGGACGCAGCGTCCGTGGCAAGGCGAGACCGGAAAGACGGATGAGGGAGTGCCGGTCCACTATGACCCGACGTGTTATCTGTGCCCCGGGAACGAGCGGGCCGGCGGGCATCGCAATCCCGCGTACACATCGGTGTTTGCCTTCGACAATGATTATGCGGCGCTGCTGCCGGATGCTCCTGCGCCGGGGGCTACGGGGTCGCCGCTGCTTTGTGCCGAGCAGGAGCGGGGCATCTGCCGCGTCCTGTGCTTCCATCCCGACCACAGTCTGACGCTGGCGCGGATGACACTTCCGGAGATTGAGACCGTGGTGGAAGCATGGACCGCTCAGTATGAGGAGCTTTCGGCGCAGCCGTTCGTGCAGCACGTGCAGATCTTCGAGAACCGCGGGGCCATGATGGGGGCGAGCAATCCGCATCCGCATTGTCAGATCTGGGCGACCGAGCATGTTCCGGACGAGCCGGCAGCCGAGCGGGTCAACCTGAAGCAATGGCGGGAGACGCATGGCAGCGGCCTGCTGGCGGACTATGTGGCGTTGGAGCTCGAGCAGAAAGAGCGCATCGTCTGCGAGAACGATGCGTTTGTGGCCGTGGTTCCGTACTGGGCGGTCTGGCCTTTTGAGACGCTGGTGCTGGCGCGGCAGCCATTGCGCGAGCTGCCGGACTTCGATGCGGCACAACGGCGCGGGCTGGCGGATATTCTGAGTCAGTTGACGATTCGGTACGACAATCTTTTTCAGACCAGCTTTCCGTACACCATGGGGTTTCACCAGGGCCCGGGCGACGAGCAGCACTTTCACGCGCATTTCTATCCGCCGCTGCTGCGATCGGCCACGGTGAAGAAGTTCATGGTGGGCTTCGAGATGCTGGGCATGCCCCAGCGGGACATTTTGCCGGAGGATGCCGCAGCGCGCCTGCGCAACGTTCCCACGACGCACTACCTGGGGAGTCGCGCATGAACCGCTCCGGGATAGATTCGAGGGGAAATCGGGCAGAGGTGGAGGAGCCGCAGATCGCGCCCAGCCGCGATGTGCGTGTTCTTGAAAACGCTCACATTCGAGTGGAAATAGCTCCCTCACGAGGCGGCAAGCTTCTTTCGCTGTGGAGCAAGCGGACGGGAACGGAATGGCTGCTGCCGCCATTGCAGCCCTACGCGAAGGCGCGCTCCTCGGGTGGGTTTGAGGAGTGGGATGGCGGCGGCTTTGATGAGTGCCTGCCCACGGTGTCGGCCACATCCACCGCGCCGGACCACGGCGAGATTTGGAGACATGCTTGGCGGGAAGAGCGGGACAGCGAATCTGTCACTCTGACAACAACGGCACTGCAGGGATTTATCGCGGTCACGCGGCGAGCACATCTGGAGGGAGCCGATCTGGTGCTGGATTACCTGGTGGAGAACCACGGAGACGCGCAGCGCAGCCTGCTGTATTGCGCGCACCCGCTGCTGCGCGTGGAACCGGGCGACCGGATTCTTCTGCCGGCGGAGGTGCGAGAGGTAACAGTTGAGAACTCGGCAGGCGGCAAGCTGGGAAAGAGCGGCCATCGGATTCGCTGGCCGCACGCAGAAGCCGGCGATGACCTCAGCGTGGTCGGCCCACCGGACGGACTGCAGGCCGACAAGCTCTTTGCCGGACCACTGCAGACGGGCTGGTGCGCGCTGGTGCGTCCTGTACTGGATGAGGGTATTGCGCTGACATTCAGCAGCGATGTGTTGCCTTACCTGGGGATGTGGATCTGTCGCGCGGCATGGCCGGAGCACGGCGCGGTGAAGCAGTACACGGTTGCCTTTGAACCGGCAAACGCGCCCCGGGACAGTTTGGCGGATGCCGAGCGGGAGGGCAGCGCGTGGCGGCTTGCGCCGGGTGAGCGGCGAAGCTGGCAGTTGCGTTTCCGCGTTGGCGCGCAACAGGAGATCGAAACAAATAGAACTTCAGGGAGGGCCGATGGTCGCGCTTGAGCCGTTGCTGCGCCAGCACGTGAAACGTTTCGGAGCGGCGGAGCGCGCCTTCCAGGCGCCGGGGCGCGTGAACCTGATCGGCGAGCACACGGACTATAGCGGCGGCCTGGTGATGCCGGCCGCCATCGATTTCAATACTGTCGCGGTCGTCGGCCCTGCTCAGGACGACAGTAGCGTGATACGGTCTGCGGATTTCGAGAAGGAATTTGCGTTCGACACGCGCGCTTTGCCCAACAAGTCATCGCACGACTGGACGGATTATCCGGTTGGCGTGCTGTGGAGCCTGCGGCAGTCGGGCGTGGTGGCGCCGCCATTCACCATGACGCTCAAGGGCGATGTGCCGCTGGGCGCGGGGTTGAGTTCCTCGGCATCCATCGAGGTCGCGGTGGCGTTCGCGGCGCTGGCGCTGGCGGGAAAATCGATGCCGCTGACCGAGATCGCGCTGGCCTGCAAGAGAGCGGAGAACGGGTTTGTCGGCGCACAGAGCGGGATCATGGACCAGTACATTGCCTGCTGCGGCGTGAAGGATCATGCGCTGGTGATCGATACACGCGACCTGACCTCAGAACCGGAGCCGCTGCCAAAACATGTGCGGCTGGTGATCTGCAACTCGATGGTGAAGCATGCGCATGCAGGTGGCGAATACAACGAACGCCGTGCCGAGGTGGAGGAGGGCAGCCGCGCCCTGCGCGCTCTGAATCCGGCAATTCACGAATTGCGCGACGCCACGATGGCAGATCTGGAGAAGGCGCGGGCGTCGATGTCAGAGAACGCATTCCTGCGCTGCCGGCACATCATTACGGAGAATGCACGGGTCGAGAAGGCGGCCAGGGCGCTGTCGGCCGGCAATATGAAGCGCATGGGGTCCCTGATGGCCGAGGCCCACGCGAGTTATCGCGATGACTTTGCCGCGAGCTGCCCGGAAGTAGACATGCTGGTGGAGCTGGCTGCCGCGCAGCCCGGCATTATCGGGGCGCGGCTCACGGGCGGCGGCTTCGGTGGATGCACCGTCAATCTGGTGGAAGCTACACACGCCGAAGACTTCCGTGAAGG
>DASVAI010000233.1:0-5624 GCA_036376445.1 Acidobacteriaceae bacterium | reverse complement strand
AGGTGAGGATGAATGCACCTTTGTGAGTGCCGACGAGGACGCGAACCTGGCTCATGCTTTCTCCTGCAATTGTGGATTTGCGAGTGAGTGAAATCGACGAAAGCGCAACGTTATCAATCGCAGAGCACGGTTTGCAACCGGTTTGGGATGAAAGGCGGATTGGGATGTCCACGCGTAGCGAGGCGACATAGAATTGGCGGCATGAAACGTGCCGCATGGCTGATCGCGATTGGGCTGACTTTGTCGCTTGGGTGGGCGGCGGCGCAAAGCCCGGGCGTTGCCCAGCGTGGCGAATCGCACGCAGGAATGGGCTTCAACCAGACCACGACGACCCATCACTTCTTCCTGACGAGGACCGGCGGAATCATCCAGGTAACGGCGAACGATCCGAAGAATGCCGAGCAGATTGCCACGGTGCAGATGCACCTGAAGCATATCGTTGGCATGTTTGCCGACGGGAATTTCTCGATTCCGCATTTCGTGCACGATACGAATCCACCGGGAGCAGCCACGATGAAACGGCTGCGTGGTTCCATCCGGTACACGAATGAACCGATAGCAGCAGGCGGCCGGATCCGGATTGAGACGGATTCCGCCGAAGCGCTGGCTGCGATCCACGACTTCTTGCGCTTTCAGATCAAGGACCACGCGACTGGTGATCCACCCTCAGTTGCGCGCTGAGTCTCGAATTTTTCTTCATCCTGTAACGCCATCGTGACCTAACGATACGGCGCCTGGCTTGATCCTCATGGTTGCCGGCTAACAGCCGCAATGAGGAACAGTGATGCACAAGGCAATCGCAACATCCGTGGCGGCATTGATGTGCGCTACGCAAATCCTAGCTCCCGCTGCTGTTCAGGCGGAGCACGATAGCTCCACTGCCACCCCGATCCAGCACATGGTGGTGATCTTTGGAGAGAACATTTCCTTCGATCACTACTTTGGCACCTACCCGTATGCACGGAATCCCGGGGGTGAACCGCGCAGTGGCACCTCATATTTGCCGGATGGCAACTGCAGCGCCGCTTCCCGCGCGTCGCGCAGCACGCACAATCCCTGCATACCGGCATAGATATTCAGCCGGTTTATCCCCATCGTGTGGTCGTGATAAAAGAGCATCGCCGCACCTGCTTCGCTGCTGACGGACCGGCTGCTGCGCAAAAGCGGGCAGCTTGTGTATCCAGTGTCGGAGCATCCGGAACCCCCATGGGTGCCGGAGGTCTTCGGCAGCGCGATCCTGGTAAATAGGAAGCTGTTGCCCTATCTGGATGTAGAACCGCGGCGGTATCGATTGCGCGTGATGAACAGTTCGAATCGGCGTTTCTATCGCATCTCGCTTGAGAACAAGCATGAGATGCAGGTAACCGCGAACGACCAGGGATTGCTGAGTGCGCCGGTAGCGGTGAAGCGCGTGCCGCAGGCGCCGGCGGAGCGCGTGGACCTGATCGTCGACGCGCAGGCGCCGGTCTTCTGGCTCGATCCGGAGAACGCGGACCAGGCGGCGCTGTTCACCGCGATCCTGAAGCGCGCGCTGCCGGATACGCCGTACCTTGGCTGGTTCCCGCAGGGGCACGAGATGACAGGCGTGACGCTGTGCGGAGAGTACGCCTCGCCGGTGGTGGCGGCGGACTTTTACATCAACGGCTCGGTCTTTGCGGGTGGCGCGCCGGCAAAGATCAGCTCGCGCATCACGCATCCGCCGGTGTCAAAAGTGGAGAAGAAGATCTATCTCACGCTGACCATGGTGGAGGGCGATAACGCGCAGTACAACCAGCACCGGATGCGCCAGATCTGGGACGATGCGGGACGCGGCGGGGTGCCGTTGAACTGGAGCATCAGTGCGTTTCTCTATGACATCGGGCCGGCGATCTTTGCCTATTATCAGAGCACGGCGACGGCTAACGATCTGCTGATGGCCGGGCCGTCCGGCGCAGGCTATACCTATCCGGCGGTATGGGCCGCCGCGGCGCTCGAAGGCTACACACAGCGCAGCGGCGCGTACATGCAGGCAACCGGCATGGATACACTCTTCGCCTACAACCGGAACGGCTCGAACGATCTGCCGTTTACCGCGTCGATTGTCGACCGCTGTGCGCGGAATGTTCCGGGGCTGCTGGGCATTGTGTACAACTACGAGTCGTCGAGCCAGGTGAGCTTTATCGACGGGATGCCGCTGGCGACGCTGATGGGCGTGAACGATCTGTCGAGCGGCCAGACGCAGCTTGCGCAAGTCGCGGCTTCGTGGGATGGGAGTGCACCGCTGTTTGTTGCGGCGGGGCTTGAATCGTGGAACATGACGCCAACGGATGCGAAGAACCTGGTGGCATCGCTGGGGCCGGAGTTTCAGGTGGTGCGCGGCGATACGTTCTTCCAGGTGCTGCGGGCTACGCAAAAGACGAGCTAGCTATCCGAGACGCGGAAGGCCTCGACGACCATGAATGCGCTCCAGGTCTTCCCGTCTTCAGACTTTTCTCCGCGCCAGGTGAAGTGCGATGCGGAGATGTTGGTGTAGGTGGCGCGGGTGTACGGGTGCGCGGCCATCGGCTCTTTGAAGTCATAGACAATCGACCCATCATCATCAATACGAACGCCGCCGAGTTCTTCCGGACCCAGGTCCGTCCATGTGCCGGTGAGCGCGTTCAGCCATTTGATGCTCCATGCATTGCGCACCGTGTCATAGACGCGGAAGTTCATGCCGAGCACGATGCGCTCTCCGGCGGGAATGGCCATGCCGTATTCATCGGCGATGACGTAGCCGTCGAGGATGTAGCGGCCGATCCATGCTGCTTCATATTTTTGCGCGGCTTCGTATGTTTGCGCGTCGCCATTGGCCGGCGTGACGGTTGCTTCGCAGCGCCAGCGGCCGATGAGGAATGCAAATTGCGAGAGCGCCGCGGGCGCGTTGGGATTGGGGTGGCCGAAGTCTTCGCTGTCCATAAATCTCTCTCCGCCGTCCCGATTTGGCTCAACCGAAGTTGAGCTGCAACTGGTCGACGTAGCACCAGCCCCAGGTTTCGCCGGGCTCGATGGAGCGCATGATGGGGTGCTTTGTCTCGTGGAAGTGTTTGCTTGCGTGGCGATTCTTCGAAGAGTCGCAGCAGCCGACGTGGCCGCACTCCATGCAGAGCCGCAGATGCACCCACGAGTCGCCCATCTTCAGGCACTCTTCGCACCCATCGGTGTGGGGCTCCACGCGGCGGATTTCACTGAGATGACTGCAGCGTTTCATGAGGACTCCTTTGCCGCGAAACAGCTTACTCCGCGGGCAGTTTCCATTGCTTTCGTTCCTCGAGGTAGGTGTTGGTGTAGTCGAGGTAGTTGCGAGCGTACATCAGGATCTGCTCGCGGTCCTTGTCACCGAGCTCGCGGCGCTGCTTTGCCGGCAATCCGGTCCAGAGGGTGCGCGGCGGAACCATCGTGCCTTCGGGAATGAGCGCGCCGGCGGCGATGATCGATCCTTCTCCGATGCGCGCACCGTTCAGGATCACGGCGCCCATGCCGATGAGACAGGTGTCTTCGATGACGCAGCCGTGCACGGTGGCGTTGTGGCCGATGGTGACCCAATCGCCAACGATGACCGGCCATTTGTAGCGCATGCCGTGGAGCACGGCACAGTCCTGCACGTTGGAGTTGGCGCCCAACCGGATGGAGTGCACATCGCCGCGCAGCACCGCGTTCATCCACACGCTTGCGTGCTCGCCGAGTGTGACGTCGCCCAGGATCTGGGCGGACATGTCGACGTAGCAGGACGCGGGGATGACGGGCGTGTGGCCGAGGTAGGTGCGGATCATCTTTCCAGTGTAGCGAGCCATTGGCAGAACGGTCGCAGTGCGCCTCAGTGCTTACTTAAATCGATGGACAGCTCAGTATTCGTAGGGAAGCTGACTTCGTGGCCGCGCGCGATGAAGCGGCGATAGACAGACTTTGCTGTCGCGAAGATCGCAAAGCCGAGCGAGGCATCGCGGCTGGCGGTTGCCATGGTGACCACGCGGGCGACAATGCCAAATCCGTTGCTGGTGACGCCGTGTTGCAGGATATCGTCGTTATCGCCGCCGGCAGCAACGGTTGCCAGCGCACCCAGAACAAGCGGCGCGGCAAAACGGCCCTTGTCGGGCTGAGCGCGCGTGCCGCCTTCGGCATCAATTGCGACGTTTTGTCCCCGCTGGCCTTGAATGGACGACAGGCTGCTCTCGATGTGCTGGCCGGCGGCCGACGGCGTGTCGATGGAACGGAAATCGAAGCGCAGGCGCCCATTGCGGGCAAACCATCGCGCGGCGCGCGCCTGCAGGACGACTCCGTGCAATTGCGTTCCGGTCGCCAGCATAACGCGGCCCTGCGCATCGCAGAATGGTCGGATCAGCGCCGCATTGACGGCATCGTCATGTTTCGCAGATCGGGAACTGACGCCGCTGGTGAGGCGAGCCTGCATGCGGCCGGACGTGAGGTCCACATCGTCTGCCGTGGGCATGGGCGGCGATGCCGAGGCAACCGGCAGGCGCAGCGGCTCGCGTAGCACGGCATCGAATTGCGTGCCGGCCCAGACGCGCTGCGGATGATACGGGAGCTGGCTGTAGAGAAGCTGTTTGGCCCAATCGCCCTTATGTGGATTGTGGATCATGTCGTGAATCTGCTGGATCTGCGCGTGGGCTATCGCCTTGATGCGGCCGGCGAGCGAAGTGGAGGGCGGATGAGCGGCGAGCGAGATGGTCGCAGCGTTCCGCATCTGTCCGATGGCATCGACGGGAAGGTGGACGCCGGAGGGCAGGGAAAGCTCAGTGACCCGGATGACGGGTACTCGAAGAGGAGTGAAATCGCCATCGAGCTTGGCGTTCACACGGACGCCGCGGTCGGCCGCGGGCGTTGTGGAGATAATGCCCTGCGCGGTAGTTCCCGCGGGCAGCAGAAGGCGATCGGGACCATAGACCGGCTCTACGAGGCGCGCGTGAAAGGGCTCGCCGGGTTTGAGCGTGAGGGTGCGGGCGATCTCCAGCCGGAGGGGAATTTCGGACGGGATGACCAGGGCAGCGAGGGCCGGATCATCCGGTGCGGCGACTGGGTGTGACGGCTGCGCCGACGCGGTCATCACCAGTGACGCAACGAACCATGCCATTGGGAAGATCAGCGGCGTTGCGGCACTTTGTTTCATGGAGATGTGAGCGCGGCGGCCTGGGCCAGCGATAGACGGGAGGGCAGCGGTTCGTGATCGGAGTGCACCGCTTCCTCGTCACGCGAGATGCTCTTGAGCAGGAGGATTCGGCCGTCCAGATGAACGTCAATCCGCGTGTTCTTCCAGTTGGTCGGGGTGACGGGCACGCGGGTGACGGCGAAGTGGCTGTCTTTGTCGAGGTGGCCAAGAAATCCGTAACCGAAAGAGACGCGATCGATGAGATGGCCGTGGATGCCGCAGAGCCGGTCGTCCGGCTCGTGAATAAGGATGACCCCGGCCAGCCCGTGCACGACGCGTTCGTCGTAGGTGGATGGAGCGAAGGCCGGGTTTGGATGGAAGGCGATACGGGTGCATTCGCCATCTATCCCATCCGCAGAAAAGAGAAATGCCTTGGGCATGATGTCGAGCAGCTTGCCGAGGCGGATTTCGTCGGCTCTGCGCTCGGCATTCGCGGCCT